>NZ_KV793088.1:0-1206 GCF_001808415.1 Lactobacillus sp. HMSC08B12
ATTCACGAGCTGGCTGAAATTGAAGCCGTACTCATGACCGCTGCTGCACGACAGAAGCGTTGCCAGCCCTTTGTCCATGCCGACTTTCTTCTTTTTGCTTTTGTGCAGATCATGGACAGCAGCCTTGATAGCGCGATGGACTTCCAGACGCTTCTTATCCCGGTCGAGGATCAGCTGGACATCGCCGCGCTTTTTCTTGTTGGCATAGCAGAATGGCCCCGTCAGCTTGAGCTGCTTTCTTTTGCCTGATACGGCTGTCATGATATCCAAATGGTCAGCGCCGTCTTTTTGAATGACTTTCCACATTATTTCGTCATAGAGCATGCAGCGAGCGGCTGATGAATGGGGATATGGCTTATGCTTTCTGGTAAGACGCCTGATGTATCCAAAGCAGTGGCGAAGCTGATCTTTCGTCAGAGCCGCTCTCAGTACAGGATACTTGCTTTCCTTACTTGACTCTGCCTCATTTTCGCGTCCCTGCAGAATGAGCTGCCAGTAATATGATGCAGTGAAGACGTAGTTGAGATACTGGCGTTCTTCCTTTGCCAGCGACTCATTGGCCTGAACGATTTTCTTCAGTTTCAGACCGAGATTGGTCCACATCGAATTGAGGTTCATGCACCTTCTTTTACGGCTTCCGTTACGTGGCGGCCTTGAATATGAAACTGCTCATTCAGGAGCTTTTGCCTTGCAAGTCTGACCGTTCCGGAATCCGGTACCTTCATGTTTTGAGTCTTGTTTTCGGCATAAGCTTTCTTCCAGCTTCTGACAGCCTTGCGAGCCTGCTTTATTTTGCCTTCGTGCTGACGGATTCTGTCCCTTGGGCCACGCCAATTTTCAACGTCGGTCATGTGGTTGATTCCGCACAGCTGACCATAAAGCAGATCACGGCATCTGCCGTAGTTGTTGAACAGCTTATCCAGTTCCTGCAGCTCGTCATCGCTCAGTCGTACTGTATAAGCTCTGATCGTCTTAATTTGAGTCCTTAGTTTCCTTCTTGTCATCTTTTGAGAACAGCTTTCTGTTTTCCGCGACAATCTGCTCATTGCGGTGACTCCGCTTGCCATACAGCTTGGCAGAGAACACGGTGATGATTGCCAGTACGTCTTCCGTCAGTTCTTCTTCGTAGGAGATGTCGTCAGTCTGATTGATAATTTCGATATCTACGTTGTGTTCCTCACAGACCGTCTCAATCAGCTCATAGCC
>NZ_KV793089.1:0-46007 GCF_001808415.1 Lactobacillus sp. HMSC08B12
GTATTTACACAAGAATTTATACTGAACCAAGAAAAATACGGTAAAATCACGGGCAGAATGATGATCACAGAAACAGAGATCCCCGAGGAATTAGGCATTGAGATAAATGATCCAGATGTTCATTCTTTCAAAGCCACTTTTGACTTCTATAATACCGCAATAGGCCTGGCGCTTAATGTCAAAACGAGAGAAGCAGCAACAAAATTCTGGCTGACTCCACAAGATGATAGGAATGACGTGCCAACGAACAGCTGGTTTGAATTTTTTGCCATGATTTTGATGGAAGCCTTAGATGAAGGCATGGATAGCATCCCAACTTTCTCTTTCGTCAATGATTCCAGTGACCTTACCATCAGCGGCCTGGGCCTGCTTGAGAAGAAATAACAGGAGAAGATCATGACCAAAGCAAAAGTAGCCTTTATCTGCACCCATAATTCCTGCCGGAGTCAAATCGCCGAAGCCTTGGGTAAAAAGCTGGCCGGGGATGTCTTTGAATCCTATTCAGCCGGCACGGATCTAAAAGATCAGGTTAACCCCGACGCGGTTCGGCTGATCAAAGAGCATTATGGCATCGATATGCTGGCCAACGGGCAAAAACCAAAGACCCTCGCTGACCTGCCGGCGGTTGATTACGTGATCACCATGGGCTGCGGAGTCCGCTGTCCTTATTTGCCTGCAAAAAAGCGGGTAGATTGGGGATTAGAAGATCCAACTGGACAAGATGATGAGACCTTTATGCAGGTGATTAAAGAAATCGAAGATAAGGTACTAAAGCTGAAGCAGGAGCTGAGTTAAGAGGCAGTAAGTGCACGCCGGAGTGGTACCTGCTTCAACCAGAAATGGAAGTCAGCTTTAAAGATGATGGCGACAATGTACTGGCAGACCCTGGGCTATTTGCCTAACCCGCGCATCGCGAACCTGGTTAGGGCTGCTCTAGCTAACCTTGCGCAATAGCCTTTTGCCTTTATCAAGTCCATCGATGAAAAAGGCAAGTCATCCAGCTGGGTTTGGCCATCTATCAAAAAATGACTGAACCCGTTTTAGCCGATATCCCGCACATTGAAAGCTGGCTCTTAGAAACAGACGGTGAAGATATTGTCGGAAAGAGCCGGCAAAAGCGCCTTGAAGAAGTCGAAGTAGGGCAGCTCTTGTCTCTGCAGCTAAATCCTCCTTACGAGCAGATTACGGTCTGCACCCTGGAAGGGGATGAGCTGGGAAAATTAAATCATCCGCTGCAAGGCCAGAATCTTGTTTATCGACCCGAAAAGCCAAGAAAACTGAAGACCAGACAGCCACTGAAGCAAGCAACAGCTCCAGTGGCTTTTTTCGTCTAATCCTGAAACAGACGAAGTTTTTCCACTAAAGGAGGGCTTCGCCTGTTTTTTGTTACAACTTTTTTGCAAATCGCTAAAATTCCTATTGACGATTCTTAAAGACTCCAGTATCATTTGGTGTATCACAACAGTAATACACCAATACGATTTAGGGGGTAACTATGGAAAAAGTGATGACTGTCAACAACGTTACGAAGACTTACGGTAAAAAAGGAGAGAAGCAGTTCCAGGCCTTAAGGGGCGTCTCGCTCAGCGTAGCCAAGGGCGAATTTGTCGCCATTATGGGGACTTCCGGTTCTGGTAAGACCACTCTTTTGAACATCATGTCGACCTTGGACAAGCCAAGCAGCGGCGAGGTTACGATTAACGGCAAAAACATCGCCAAGCTGAAGAAGAACCAGATGGCCGACTTCCGAGCTAAAGAAATCGGCTTTATCTTCCAGGACTTCAACCTCTTGGACAACCTGACCGCTAGGGAAAACATTGCCCTGCCACTTTCTTTGCAAGGGGTAAAAAGCTCAGAAATCGATTCTAAGGTCGATAAGATCGCCGCTAAGCTCAACATCAGCGAAGTCTTGGAAAAGTACCCAGCAGCCATTTCCGGCGGGCAGAAGCAAAGAGTTGCTGCTGCCAGAGCCTTGGTTCATGAACCGGCAATCTTGATGGCCGATGAACCAACCGGGGCCTTGGATTCTAAGTCTTCCAGGGCCTTGCTGGACACGATGGAGCTGCTTAATGAGAAAGACCAGGTTTCAATCTTGATGGTCACTCACGATCCGTTTTCTGCATCATTTGCTGACCGGATTCTCTTTATCAGGGACGGCTTGATTGATGAAGATATCAAGCGCGGGGACTTGAAGCGGCAGGACTTTTACAAGAAGCTGATCAGCGAGCTCAGCGAAAATACCGACTAGTTGAGTAAAGAAAGGGATTAACATGATTTTTAAATTGTCAATGACCGGGCTGAAAAGCCGGCTAAAAGACTACCTGGTCCTGTTTTCCGGCCTTAGCGCCGCTAGCATGATCTTCTACATGTTCTTGACTCTGGCCGCTAACCCGTCTTTCTTAAAGTCCAGTGTAGCGGGACGGCTGACCATGGGAGCAACTAAGTTTGTTTTTTCCTTCGGGATCGTCCTCTTGGCCATTTTAACCCTGGTCTACCTGGCATACGCCAACAGCTTCCTCTTGAGCATGAGAAAGCGGGACTACGGCATGTACATGATGCTGGGGGCAAAAAGCGGCAAGATCGGCCAGCTGATCTTCGCTGAAACCCTGGTAACTGGCCTTCTGGCAACCGGGATTGGGATTATCTTGGGCGTGGGTCTGACTGAACTGGTCTCATCCTTGATGGTCAAGCAGCTGGGGCTGACTCTGGCTCACTTTAACCCGCTTTACCTGCCAGCGGTTCTCTGGACCTTACTCTTCTTTGTCGCCCTGTTCTTCCTGGCTGCTTCTTGGAACGCGGTCAAGCTGACCAAGACTACTCTGATCAATCTCTTAAAAGAAGATCAGAAGCCAAGCAAGCTGAAGAGCCGGCCGGTCTTACGGACTATCCAGGCTATCGCGGGTATACTGCTTTTGGCTACGGGCTACTGGGCAATGTGGCATGTGGCTACTTTGCAGCTTAAGGCAATTCCGATCGCTTTAGTAACCATCGTTTTGGGTAGCTTTTTAATCTTTGACGCCTTTTTCGTAGCTGTCATCGACTTTTTGCGGAAGAGACACAGCTTCCTCTACAAAGGGATGCGGCCTTACACTCTGGGCCAGTTAAAGTTCCGCCTGCATGGCTATACCAGAATCCTGTCAGCCATCTCAATTATGCTGGCCCTGGCCCTTGGCGCTATTACGGTCGGCATTAACTTCAACAACTTGAAGAATGCCATGACTGACGTTATGTACTATGATATTGTCTTAGTTGGCAAGCAGAAGAAGCTGGCTGACAAGGTTAAAAAAATCGGTACAGAGGAGAAAGTTACTTACAGCTACAAGGCTGATGAGAAAAATGGCATCCTCTATGTCAAGAAAAGTGAAATTGACCAGACGCCGCTCAAGATCCAAATGTATAACGCGGCATCTTCAGACAAGAAGAAGGCGATTGACAAGGAGGGGCGGATTTACCACACGGTTAAGGTTACTTCCAAGACCTTAACTGGTAAGCAGACTTCAGCTACGGTCAGAAATTCTGCTCAAGCCGCCAGCCTCTTCCCAGAAGATTCCAGCAAGGGCTTTGTGGCCTTGTCAGATGCAGCTTTTGCCAAAAAGAAGCTGACGACTAAGGTCATCACTTTTTACAAGGTTACGGATTTTGCCAAGAACAACAAGAAATTGCTGAAGCTTACTGAGCAAGAAATGAAGCTGTTCAGCAAGGGGTCAATGGCATACGGCTACCTGGAATTCACCAAGCCGTTTCTTTACCAGCAAATCGCGGCAATGTGCTCAGGCTTTGAATTTATGGGCCTTTTCCTTGGTTTGTCCTTCTTAATGATGCTGGCTTCAACTCTGATGTTTAAGATCCTGTCGGCCGCAGCCAGTGACAAATTGCGGTACAAGATGCTCTACAAGCTTGGGGCTAGAAACAGCGTCTTGAAGGCAGCGATTAGAAAAGAAATTGCCATCTTGTTTGTGGCACCGGCGATACTTGGCAGCCTGGACGTACTCTTTGGCTTGAAGATCTTTACGATTCTTCTGCCAGACCCCTACTACAAGATTTGGATTCCATTCTTAGCATTCTTCCTCTTGTACCTGGTTTACTACCTGGTAACCATTAAGCTTTACCAGGGGATTGTTTTAGAAGAGACTAAGCAAGAAGACTAAGTTTTTATAGCAAATGAAAGGCGATCGAAACATAATACAGTTTCGGTCGCTTTTTGCATGGATTTAGAAGGTGAAGGCTTTTGGGAAAATCGGGGTTTGCCGCAAGTCGTAAACAAAGCCGTCAGTAGGGGTGATTTCAAATGGCCGGAGCAGTTCCCGGCGTTCGGAGTCGGTCTTGTTGATCTCCAGCATTTCGGGATGCTGGTCATTATTGTCCAGCATCGGTACTGCTTTGCGCATGGTAATTTCCTACTATGAGTAGTGTATTTCTAAGATTTAAACGTTTATTATAGCACCTTTCTGGGAGGAATGATGGGGGAGGGGGATGCTAGTTGCACTAACCATAATTTTAGTTATGTAAAGTACGATTGCTTTTGCTGAGTGCTTATTTTGCTTTCAGTTTCATGAAATATCGATGGTGGACCAAACAAAATGACGTTAGCCGAGGCAAAAGAAGCATATGCCAAGGGTGAAAAAATCTACTAACTTTTTTGGGCGAGATCAATAAATTCCTGTACTAATTTGGGGACTGGTTTACGACAGTAGAAGCCATAGCTAGTTGCAAAGGACCAAGAGACCGGTTTAACAATATATGGATGGCACAATTCTGAATAGGCCTCTGGAATTAGTAACAGATGCTTTGTCAGCTGTGCTTGATTAACCACTGCTTTGTTAAACACGCTATAATAGTGCAGTTTAACTGCCGGGCGAACATTTAGAAGTTTGCTTAACATCGCATCCTCAGAACCTGCAATAGATGGAGCTACGATTTCCAAATCCTGTGATGCCAAGTCTTGTAAAGATAGTTGCTTTTTCTTGGCTAAGGGATGACTTGCTGGCAAAGCTACTCGAAGAGGCGAAGGAACAATGGATATGAAAGAGAATTCGTGTTCACTCAGTGGCTCTTTTGCATAAGCCATTTCTAAAATGTCTACTTCAGCAGGTATTTGCTGATAATCATTTATCTCTCTGAAAGATATTTGTGCTTTAGGATGGTTCTTCTGAAATTGTGGAATTAGGCGACTACTTAAGGTTTGTCCATTTAAATACCCGGATGCGAAAACAATTTTTTGCTGATATTTTCCTAATTCCTTCTCCGCCTGTTGGCAATCAAAAATTATCTGTCTGCTCCATTGAATAAATTTAATTCCTGCTGGAGTAAGTGTTACACCATGGGTATTCCTAACAAAAAGCTGGACATTTAACCGTTTTTCCAAAAGATTCATTTGCTGAACGACAGCTGGTGTAGATATATATAATTTTTTTGCTGCTTTACTAAAACTTCCAGCTTCTGCAACTGCTAGAAATGTATCAAGTTCAGAATTGTACATGTTAATCTCCTTTTCATATTAAGTTTAACCTTAACACAGTATAATCTCAATAAAGAAAGCGGTATCCTTGCATCGTGTTATAATGTAAATATAGTGATTAAGGTAATTAGGCTATTTTAAGGAGACCAAAATGAACTTTGATATCGTAGTAGTAGGAGCTGGTGCTTCTGGCATCAGTGCAGCATTAACTGCATCAGAATGCGGAGCAAAAGTAGCCCTATTGGAAAAAGGCGACAAATTTGGCGGTGCAGGGATGTTTGGTGCCCAAGGACTATTTGCGGTTGAAAGCAGGGCTCAAAAAGAGGCTGGAGTGAAGTACAGCATAAAAGATGCCTATGAGGAAATCATCAATTATACTCACCATTCATCTAATGCGTTAATGGTTAAGGCCATTCTTGAAGAATCAGCAGCTACAATCGATTGGATGGCTGAATCAGGTTTGGAGACTGAATTAGTGACCAACACTCAAGAAGTCCACCAGGAGCATCCCAGAACCTATCACCAATTTATCGATAAATTTAACGGATTTAAGCGAGTAATGAACAAATTTCTAGAAAGCGGCGGAGTCCTTATGACCGAAATTTCGGCCGAAGAAATTGTTCAAGAACAGGGTAAAGTAACCGCCGTTAAAGCAAACAGAAAAGGCGAAGAAATCACCTTGGAAACTAAAGCTGTAATCTTGGCTGATGGGGGATTTGTTGGCAATAAGGACGAAATCAAGCGTACTTTAGCAATTGATCCAGATGACCTGTACTCAATGGGTGAACGGAAAGCTACCGGTGATGGCCTGCAGATGCTCAAAGAAGCTGGCGGCGTTAGCGATTACAAGAGGATTTTTGAAAACCATGCGGCAACTGTCTACTCAAAGACGGATCCAAAGTGGCACAACGCAAGTCTTTTTGACTTGACCAACATCCCACTCTTATGGGTTAACCGGGAAGGCAAGCGATTTACTAATGAAGACGTAGTATATGATTTCGCATTATGGGGTGATTCAGTTTACCAGATCGGTGGGTACTACTACTTCCTCTTTGACCAAGCAACTGTCGATTATCTCCGTCAGCAAGCTTTGGACTGGACAAGTTCATTTGAAAGAACCTTCCGCCTGCTAGATAAAAAGCCAATGACTTATCAAGTTGGTCCATATCCGCAACTAGACCAAGATTTAAATGAGGGTATCAGCCAAGGTGCTGTCTTCAGGGCAGATAGCATTCAAAAATTAGCAGAGAAGATTGCGGTTGATCCAGCAAATCTTACTGCAACAGTTAACCGATACAATGAACTGGTGGTAGAAGGTAAAGACATGGATCTTTACAAAGATGACCGCTTCATGACTTTGTCGGTCAAAGAGGGACCTTTCTATGCAGTTCGTGCTAATTCAACTACCCTGGGGACTGTCGGTGGTGCATTAGTCAATGAGCATTTTGAGGCTCTAAATGTGAAGAGACAAGTAATTGATGGTATTTATGCTGTCGGAAATGACGCATCAGGCCTTTATGACTCATCTTATCCAACAATTGAAGGCTTAAGCAACGCTTTTGCATGGAATTCAGGTCGAATTGCTGGCAGGTATGCTAGTGCTTATGCAGCAATGAATTAAATAGAACAGAAAAAGCTCTACCTAAAGTTTGGGTAGAGCTTTCGTTGTCAGTAAAATGCCATTATTCTTCTAAGCCATTACTGAATGTATCAAAAATCAATTGATCCTTGATAATCCTGCCGTCATCAGTTAAAGACCATGGGGATCCTGGTTGATTCGTCTTTTGGCTTAATCCAGATGCACTGTAATTAATGTAGTCTTCATTAACTAATCTCAACAGGTGAGAGATATCGCTATCTTTAGAAACCAAGTTGTAATCATCAAATGCTTCTTTACTAGGCTTTCCAGTATCTAATACCGTAAGTCCCTTGAATTTGCTATGTACTTCTGTAATTACTGGACCGTACTGTAAGTGCACTATTGAAGACGTAAATAATTTGGTGTGTGTTTTCACCAGATAGCGCCCATATGCGAAATACAGTAGCTTGATTAGCTTCATTTGTGTCAATGGTTCAACGTTTTCATCTAATTCTCGGCCAAAATAATTTTCAACTCTTAGCCAATTTGCCAATTGTACAGCAGTGAACTTTGGCTGGAAGCTTTGGTCAATAACAACAATATCTTTTTGCTGAAGATAAGCTTTGACCTTAGCAACAAGATCATTTGAGTAATTATTAGTGTCATCCATTATGTATTGACGCAACAATTCATCGTCATTGATCAAGTACTTTAACATTTTATTGTTTGCCGGTGTAGGAAATGCACCAGCTTCGTACAGAGCAATAGTATTTGGACTAAGTCCTGTCAATTCTGCCAAATTGCGTTGAGAAAGACCAACTTTAGCCCGATATTTTTTGAGTTCTGTTGGCGAGAGGAGACCCATGTCGTCGCGATACGCTTGTCTAGCCATTTCAGATGCACGTTCATCAAGTTCAGCATCGTAAATTGGCTGATTTGTTTCATCATCAAAGCGAGCTGGCGCTGTGATTTCGTAGTTTCGGTTTCCGATAGTGTAGACTGTCGTAAAATCTTTTACGTATGACATAGAAAACATCTCCTTTTTGTTAATTCGAATCAAGGTGAAAACTGATAAAGACTACAAGATGACCATTTTCGGCAAAAACAAACTTAATATAGTACGTTTGATCATACTCAGTTTTAAACACCCAGATAAATTGAGTATAATTATTGCGATTTCGCTCGTGTTTTACAAAGTCTTCTGACGATAATTGCTCAATAATTGTCTTTGCTAACATGCGAGAAACAGGTACTTTCATTGTATCTTGTCTTGCAACCAATTTAAATCTATCATGACTGACCAGAAATTTTAACTTTGTCAGTGCTTCAGCGACTTCCATAGGCTCCAATATCTCCTTGATTTTTATACCACTATTATACCATCTCTTCAAGGTCTCTGCTACTAATTAGTAGCGCAACTAAAAACTCATCTCCAAAAGCGGGGGAGGGAACAGGGGAGGCGGTACCTTGCTACCTCCTTTTTGCTACGGCTTCCGTACAAACCGGCGAGTTTGTGCTTACATTAAATTATTGTAAAAGGAAGTCGATATCATACATGAAGCATGTTTTTCTAATCAAGTCCAGATCAGTCCAGAAGTGATTCTCTCATCAAAAACATCGAAAGGGTGATGGAGGGGAGAGATTACGAGATCTACTTTAGTGAGTACAAGGACCATGTAAAAGAAATCGTTAAAAATTACCCTGAAAAAACACGATTCTATTCAGTTGGCGGAAACGGCTTTTTCAACCAAGTCATCCAAAATCTCGTGCACACAAACCATGGAGTTGTTTGCCTGCCATTTGGGACAGGCAATGACTTTTCCCGCGCGATTCACCGTCAGATGAGTCCTGAAGCCATCCTCAAAGCGACTTTAGACCAGCCAGCGATTCCAATTGACACAATTTTAGTCAATGATGAACGCTACTGCGTCAACGTTGGCTGCTTTGCTTTGGACTTGACGCCTTGATTGCCTGACGTTAAAACGCTTAAAAGCGCGGCATATGTAGCTTCAATTCTGCGCAATATCAGCCGCTATAAGTTTGCCAAAGTAAAGGTCATAGGCCACAAAATGGCCTGCTTTTTAACGACCAGGTCATGCTCTGTGCCTTCTGCAATGGACGTTTTTACGGCGGGGGCTTCCAAATTTCACCCAAATCAAAGATCAACGACGGTCTGCTTGACATGGTAATCTTGCCAAAAGTGAACCGCTTATTCGCGCCATATTATATCTATAAAATTCTGCGAAAGGACCTGATTAGCTGCAAGGATGTAGTACGGACAGATTTTTTGTAGCTTGATAAAACAGAAATCAAAAGCAGAAAAGAAAAATAAAAAATGCTCAAAAACTCAGTAAAATTGCTATAAAGCAAATCCTTGAGCCAAAAGGGCATTCCGAACTTCTGTCATTAAAATTATAGTTTTAAACTAACACACGTAAGAAATCAGTGGTAAAACTTTGAGCTTCAAGCAAGGGTAGCTTAGTACTTTTCCTGCACATTAGGCCATTCTTCAGCAAGCACCGCGTACTCATTACTATCATGATAGCCGTCTCTAAGGATCAACCGGCCCTTATGGCAGCCTTCAAACCGCATCCCTAGCCGTTTAGCCACATTATTGCTTGGCAGATTGTCTACAGCGCACTGCAGCATAATTCTGTGTAGGCCATATTCCTCAAAGGCGATATCGATGATAGCCCGGGTAGCCAGCGTCATGATTCCGCGTCCGCGGAATTCTTTGCCTAAAAAGTAGCCGATATCTGCCTCAGAATACACAGCATCAATTGAATTCAAGCTGACTTTACCAGCTAAACGGCCATGATACCAAATGTGCAGGTCTAAGGCTTTGCCTTCAGCAAACCTGACTAAACCACGCCTAATAGCGTCAGTCTCAGCTTGCACGTCATGAACGTGGTCAACCCAAGGCAAGTAGTAGGATAAATTGTCCCGGTTTCTGTCAATTAAGTCATACAGAGCTTCACCGTCAGTCAATCTTGGCACGGCTAACTCTAATTCATCGTTGATCTTGTAGCTAAACATAAACTCATCTCCAATCCAAAAGCAATTGCGAAAAAGATTATCTGAATTATATCAGAGCGCAGTATTAAATACTACCGGGCAAAATGATCATCTGGGGCTAAGCAGCGTCCTCTCTCGCGATTTTTGCTACTAAACTTTACATAATATGTATTATTCGAACTATTAGCTAAAAACGAAATCGTATCCCCTCCAAACAAAAAAGCACTGCATTTGCAGTGCTCAAGTTTAAGATGTTTGCGGTTCAGTTGTTTGGTTCTGCGTGTTTGGATCACTAGTGACTTCGCCCTTAGGCGTTTCAACGTTGCTTGCCTTAACGTACAAGCCAACGCCGATTGCCCAGTACTTGCTGCCATTGATCTTTTTCTTGCCGCCATAGACAGTTACCGGGCCATTCTTCAGCAAGACACCGGAACTCTTCATCCGCTTGCCACTGCTGGAATAAATGTAGCTGTTATGGTTCAACCGGCAATCCAAGCCAACCACGTTCATATATGCCACGTACTTGTTTTGGCCGATCATGATATATGGCTTGTCACCAACATAATTAATCATGCTGTAGCAGCCAACGGCTTTACCGGCCAGGATCTTCTTGTCCTTGGTCCGTTTGCCTTTTTCGTCATACACGTAAGTGTTGACCATGGCATTCTTGTAAAACGGTTTGTCAGCATCTGAAGCTGCCGTAGTCTTTGCCTTTGGCGCCAAAATAATGGCAAAAGCCAGTACAAATATTAACTTAACGAGCCAAACCCGTTTTAACTTCACTCTTGTTCACGCAAACCTTTCTTACTTACTCTTAGTCAGCAATTTCAACAGTCGTGATTACCACGTCTTCAAGTGGCTTGTCGTTGCCGTCCTTGGCTACCTTGGCAATTTCGTCAACGACATCCATGCCTTCAGTTACATGGCCAAAAACAGTGTGTCTGTGGTCAAGCCATGGCGTACCACCTTGCTTGTAAGCCTTGACAACTTCTTCTGGGTATTGGGCATCGCGCAATTGTTGAATGAAGCGCTTTGGCATATTCTTGTTTTGCACGATGAAGAATTGTGAACCGTTGGTGTTTGGACCAGCATTAGCCATTGACAAAGCCCCGCGCAGGTTGAAGAGTTCGTTTGAGAATTCGTCTTCAAAGTTGTGGCCCCAGATACTTTGACCGCCGGCACCAGTACCTTCCGGGTCCCCGCCTTGGATCATGAAGTCGCTGATCACCCGGTGGAAAGTTACGCCGTCGTAGTAGCCCTTTTGTGCCAGGCGGACGAAGTTTTCAACAGTCATTGGTGCTTCTTCTGGGAAAAGCTGAATGACGATGTCGCCGTGGTTGGTCTTGATAGTTGCCTTTGGGCCCTTGGCTTGGTCAAGGTTAAGTTGTGGGTATTCAGACATTATTTATATGCTCCTTGTCATACTAATTCTTTAGATTCTTTCTAAATTATATCATTCGGCATAAAAAAAGACAGCAAACTGAAAAAAGACAGCAAACTGCTGTCTTAGGAAAAATATTAGAGCTGAGCAACGTATTCACCAAGCCGCTTGACTACTTCTGCCAGCTTGTCATCGGCTGCCGCGTAAGAAAAGCGGACATAGCCAGCAGATCCTTTACCAAACACGCTACCTGGAATCAGACCAACTCTGGCTTTCTTAGCCACATCTTTGGCGAAAGCAAAGTCATCACTGCCGAACTTCTTCGGAATCTTGGCAAAAATGTAAAATGCCCCTTGCGGCACGGCCATTTCAAAGCCCAGCTTGGTCAGATTATCAACCATGAAGTCCCGCCGGCGCTGGTAGGCTGCCTTAAATTCTTTTGGATCGTCAAGCCCCTTGGTCAAAGCCTCAATTGCCTCGTCTTGGGCGATATTGTCCACGCAGGTCACCATGAAGCTGTGGGCCTTGGCCACATTTGGCAGTAAACTTGCCGGAGCCGCGATATATCCAAGCCGGTAGCCGGTCATGGCATGTGACTTAGATAAGCCGCTGATCAAGATTACCTGTCCTGGCAGTAAAGTAGCCAAAGAGAAATGTTCTTGGTCGTAAGTCAGTTCGCTGTAGATTTCATCACAGATTGCCAGCAAATGGTGCTTCTTGATCACTTCCGCTAAAGCAGTTAACTCAGCTTTGGAATAAGTCCGCCCTGTTGGGTTGCATGGATAGTTGAGCATGATTGCCTTAACCTGGTCGCCGGCCGCCTCAATCTCCGCTTCCAGCCGCTCTGGCGTTAAGTTAAAGCCAGTATCTGAGGTGTCGATCATCACCACTTCCCCGCCTGCCATTTCAATGTTGGTGAAATAAAGGGAAAAGACTGGTGTTGGCACTAAAACCTTATCACCTGGATTTAAAAGTCCCAGTAAAGTTGCCGTAATTGCTTCAGTTGCCCCGTCAGTGACAATAACTTCAGTTTCCGGGTCATAGTCAACCTGTCTGCTTGCCGCAAGATACTTGCTGATAGCTTCACGCAGGGCCAGCTTCCCTTTTGATGGCCCGTAGTGGGAGTCGTCTGCTTCAATTCCCCGAATAGCGGCCCTTTTAACATGATCTGGCACCGCGAAGTCTGGTTCCCCCAAGGTGAGCTTGATGATTCCCGGAATCTGGGAGATTTCTTCGTCAAAAGCCCGGATGGCTGAAGGCGCGATTTTAGCAAGATTTCTGTTGCCTAAATCCCGCAAGTTAGGATCTGTTTCTGGCATGATGATCGTCTTTCTATAAAAAACAAAGAATACTGTCTACAAAACGTTTTCCAGGCCGACATAGAGCTGGTCTAAGTCAGCTGCCTTTTCCAAGGCAACCTTGACCCCGCTCATGAAGGATGACCGGTCAAAGGAGTCCTGCCGGATGGTCAAGGCTTCCCCCTTGCCGCCAAAAAGCACCTGTTCATGAGCGACGTAGCCTGGCAAGCGAACCGCGTGCAGCTTGATGCCTTGGTAATCGCCGCCTCTTGCCCCTGGCAGGCTTTCTATCGTGTCTGCTGCAGTTCGGTGAGGCTCGCGGACTTCAGCGATCAGCTTGGCTGTGGCCAAGGCCGTGCCTGATGGAGCATCCTTCTTGTCTTCGTGGTGCATTTCGATGATTTCCACGTCTGGGAAGTACTTAGCTGCTTCTTGGGCAAACTTCATCAATAAAACAGCTGACATGCCAAAGTTAGGAGCAATCAAGCCGCCAATTCCCTTCTCCTTGGCCAATTGCTTCAACTCAGCTTCCTGCTGGTCAGTCAAGCCAGTCGTCCCTACGATTGGCCGGTAGCCGTTTTCCAAGGCATAGCGGACGTTTTGGTAGACAGAGGCTGGTACAGTAAAGTCAACCCAGATATCTGCTGCGTCGGCTGGAATTTCATCCAGGCTGGTGTACAACTTAGCGCTTGCTGGCAGGCCATAGTCTGCTGGATCGCTGCTCTTTAAACGGTGGGCCAGGCCGGCCGTTATTTCAAAGTCTGGCAGGCTTGCTACTAATTTAACGACTTGCTGGCCCATTGAGCCGGCAAAACCGGCCAATAAAATTCTTGGCATCTTAATCTCCTTCTAACATATCACGCGTCAGCTGACTAGCTAATGCATCCTTCGGCAGCTTCAAAGCAGTGGCGAGTTCTTCCTTTTCTTCATCGTTCAAAGCTACAAGCGGCAACCGTAAGCCGCCTACTTGGTAACCCATGGCAGCTAAAGCCGCCTTAACTGGTGATGGTGACGGGAACATGAACAGGGCTTTCATCCGCGGGGTCAGCCAGCGCTGCAGGCTGCCGGCCAAGGCAAAGTTGCCCGCGTAAAGTTCATCGTACATTTCCCGCATTCTTGGGGTGTACAGGTGACTGGCAACTGAGATGACCCCGTCAGCGCCCAAAATTCTGGCCGTCAGCGCCTGGGCATCTTCGCCGGTAAAGACGGCAAAGTCTACTGGCCGGCCGGATACGATCTCTTCGATTTCTTCCAGGCTGGCGCACTGCTTGATACCGGCAATATTGGGGTGCTGGGCCAGCTGTAAAATAGTTGACACTTCCATTTTAACCCCAGTCCGGCCCGGAATGTTGTAGATGACTACTGGAATGTGAACCTGGTCAGCAACTGCCGTAAAGTGAGCGATCATTGACCGCTGGTTTGGCTTGTTGTATGGCGGAACGACAACCAAAGCATAGTCGATGCCCGGAATCTGGGCAACTTCTTCAGTAAAAGCAATGGTTTCTGCTGTGTTGTTACTGCCCGTGCCGGCAATAACCGGTACACGCCCATTTACAATCTGACCAAAGCGGGTGTACAAGGCGATCTTTTCGTCATGGGTCAAAGTTGGCGTCTCACCAGTTGTCCCGCCAATCACAAAGCCGTTGCAGCCCTGGTCAATCAAGTTGTTGGTTAATTCAGTCAAGCTGGCAAAGTCGATCTGTCCGTCTTCCGTAAAAGGCGTAATGATTGCTGTCAGTAAGTCCGCGTTTTGTAAGTTTTGGTTCATTGTATTTGCCTCTATTGTTTCCTTAGCCTTCTGTCATCCGGTATTCCAAAAAGCCGGTAATTGCCGCAATGCCGCGGCTGATTGAACTTTCCTGGGGGATTAATGTTGCTGAGTGCAGGGGTGAATCGTCCTCAATACCCAGCCAGAACATGGTTCCCGGGATCTGAGCCAGGAGGTAGCCGAAGTCTTCTCCGGTCATCGCCGGGGCCGTTTCGACATATTCAACCCCGTCAGCCTGCTTCATGTATTTAATGAAGTTTTCAGTTAATTCCGGGTTATTTTCAACTGGCCAGTAGCCGCCTTGGTTGAGTTCCAGCTTGACTTTGACGCCGAAGCTCAGCTCAATTCCCTGGCAGACTTCGGCCAGCCTTTTGTCGATCAATTCGATCATGCTTTGGGTAAGTCCCCGGATCGTGCCTTCAATTCTGGCTGAATCAGCGATTACGTTTCTGATCTTGCCGGCAGTCAACTTGCCCAAGGTGATAACCCCGCTTTGAACCGGATCAATATTTCTGGAAATGATGGTCTGGACCTGCATAATCAAGGCTGCTGCCGCGACAACCGCGTCATTTGACAATTGCGGGAAGGCAGCGTGCCCGCCCTTGCCTTGAATATCAATGTTGACTTCAGTCGTTCCGGCAAACAAGGTGCCGTTCCGGCAGCCAATCGCCCCAGCCGGCAGACTTGGGTTATCATGCAGGCCGTAGAATTCATCAACATGCCACTTACCGGTGAAAAGTCCCAGCTGGTAGGCCTTCATGCCGCCGCTCTCGCTTTCTTCAGCCGGCTGGAAGAAGAACAGGAGGTTGTCAGTTGGCTGGTGCTCGCTAAAGTAGCTGAGAACACCCAAAGCAACAGTCATATGGATGTCGTGCCCGCAGGCATGCATCACGCCTTGGTGCTTGGAAGCATATGGCAGGCCGGTTGCTTCAGTTACCGGCAAAGCATCAATATCCGCCCGGTAGCCGATGGTCCGTTTAGCCTTTGACCCCTTGACCAGAACCAGGAGCGCGGTTGGCAATTCTGCTGGCTCCCTGATTTCCAGGTAGTCTTGCTTCATCTGCTTGATCACATCCAAGAGATAAGCATGGGTTTGATATTCTTTTAAAGCCAATTCCGGGATCTGGTGGAGTTGGCGCCGGATTTGAAGCAACTCGGCTTCGGTCAATACTGCCATTGAAAAACTTCCTTAATGTGGACTAACTTATGTCTGTTTTGTTTACTTTAACTTGACTCTTTACAGCTTACGCAGGTCTTCTTCCAGGCCGGTCTTGCTTTCTGTCTTGGCGTCGACTTCCTTGATTACCTTGGCTGGAACGCCGGCAACCACCGTGTGCGGAGCCACATCCTTGGTCACAACCGCACCCGCTGCTACAACTGCACCTTGACCGACGTGGACGCCTTCCAGGACAACCGCGTTGGCACCGATCAGAACGTCATCGTCAACGCGGACCGGCAAGGCAGAAGCTGGTTCAACCACCCCGGCTAAGACCGTACCGGCACCGATGTGGCAGTTCTTGCCGACGATCGCCCGGCCGCCTAAGATCGCGCCCATGTCGATCATTGAGCCGGCACCGATTTCCGCGCCAATGTTAATTACCGCCCCCATCATGATAACCGCGTTATCACCGATCAAGACCTGGTCACGGATAATAGCGCCTGGTTCGATCCGGGCATTGATTTCCTTAAGGTCCAGCAAAGGAACAGCTGAATTGCGGGCCGTGTTTTCCACGCGGACAGATTCAAAGTCAGCTTCGTGTTCTGCTAAAAACGGCTTGAGATCTTGCCAGTCGCCGAAGACTACGCCGGCTTGACCGCTGACAAAAGGATCCGTGCCATCTGGGAAAGTGACTTGATCAAGGCCGGCGCCTCGCAAGTAAACCTTAACCGGGGTCTTCTTTGGTGCTGAACCAATGTAGTTGATAATGCTTTGCGCGTCTAATTCTGCCATAATATCTTTCTCTTTCTAATCTGCATCTGTTTCTGTTACTTCGAAGAGGCAAAGAAAAAGCTCCAGATTGCCTTAACAATCTGGAGCCCGAAAAATTCAAAATCAAATTCTCTCGTCAAATTGCAAGCGCAACGCAGGTACCTTCCCTGCGACAGTCCATGGCCTCTTAAGCCATAGCCCAGCCAATCCGCCTTGCCAAAACGGACGCTTCGGCAACCTCCCCTTTCTTGCAAGTTCTCCGCCTGGCTGGCTCCCTTGCCTTACTCTTGTCGGTTGCGCCTCTTCAATTTGTAGTCAGTTTATAATATTGGCCTCATCTTGTCAACACCTTTTCAGCTTTTTATTTGCATTTTTTTATTTCAAGCTTCCTCAAGCACTGGTATCACAATGTTTAGAAGGCGATTATCATGATTTTTCAGAATCTTTCTTTGCATTTTCCAGAGAAAAATGGTAAAGTCCATTCTGATTAAACTTAAATTATGATTAAAGACAAACACGAAAGAGAGTAGCCCATGAAAGTTGTTAAGTTTGGTGGCAGTTCCCTGGCTAGCGGCCCTGCTGTAGAAAATGCTTTGAAGATTATTACCGCTGAAGCTGAAAGACAAGTTGTCGTTACGTCTGCCCCAGGCAAACGCTTTGACGATGACATCAAGGTCACTGACCTTTTGATCAAGTACGCCCATGAAATCAACCATGGCAGAAACGGGCTTGAAGTTGCTGACCGGATCTTCCAGCGCTACGTTGAAATCGGCGAGTACTTTAACTTGCCGCTCGAAGAAATCTTGCCCTTGAAAGAAATCCTGCTGAATTTGCCAAAGGAGCACTATCCAAACAAGAACTATCTGCAGGCGACCTTTAAGGCCCACGGCGAGCGGCTTAACGCCAAGCTGATTGCGAAGATTCTGCAAAGCCAAGGGGTAAAGGCCCGCTATGTTGATCCTAAAGATGCCGGGATCATCGTTACCGGTAGTCCAAACAATGCCTCTGTCAACCCGGAAAGCTACCAGCTCCTAGAAAACTTTGCCTATGACGCTGACGAAAAGCTGATTTTCCCAGGCTTTTACGGCTATACTCTGGCTGGCCATATTGCTACCTTCTCAAGAGGTGGTTCAGACATTACCGGGGCGATTTTGGCCAGAGGTTTCCACGCTGACTTATATGAAAACTTTACTGATGTCGATGCTATTTTCTCCGCTAACCCGAAGGTTGTTGACCAGCCACAGCCGATCCACACGATGACCTACCGGGAAATGCGGGAATTGTCTTATGCTGGTTTCTCTGTCTTCCACGATGAAGCCTTGATCCCAGCCATTCAAGGGCAGATTCCAATCAATGTGAAGAATACCCAGCACCCGGAAAAGCGCGGGACCATGATCGTACCGGAAAAAGGCTTCAAGCCTGAAACCGTCATTACCGGGATCGCCAGCGGCAAGCACTTTGGTGCCCTCTACCTGCACAAGTACCTGCTCAACAAGGAAGTTGGCTTTACCCTCCGCATCCTGCAAATCTTAAACAAGTACAAACTGTCCTATGAACACATGCCAACCGGGATTGACGACTTGACTTTGATCTTTGACCGGGACACGTTAAACGATGAATTGATCGACCAGATCTGCAATGAAATTCAAAATGAAGTCAGTCCTGACCACTTGGAATGGATCAGCGATTACGCGATTATCATGCTGGTCGGTGAAGGGATGAGGGACCGGATCGGGGTCATCCGGGATATTGCCACCCCTGTAGCCAGAGAGGGTATTTCTCTCCGGATGGTCAACCAAGGGGCTTCCGAAATTTCTATCATGCTGGGCACGGCAGCTAAAGATGCCGACCGGGCGGTAGCCGCGATTTACGACTACTTTTTCAAGCAAGAAGCACAAGGAGAATAAGATGACTAAATTATTGAAAGTCCACGGCTCACAGAATTCCTTCTTCATTCTGGACCAAACTGAACTGGAAAATCCGCTGACTGATAATGAACTGCGGCAATTGACCCAGACACTTACTGATCACAAGACTGGCCTGCTTGGCGGAGCTGACGGCATCCTGTCAGTTGAGGAATCAAGCCACCCAGGCGTTTTAGGCAAGATGCGGGTTATCAACGCTGACGGCAGTGAAGCCTCAATGTGCGGCAATGGTCTTAGAACAGTTGCCCGCTACTTGCACGAAAAGACCGGAGAAAGCCAGTTTAAGGTGGAAACCATGTACGCTGACCTGGCCGTCCGGCAAGCTGATGACTTTGCAGAAGGAGTGCCGGCTTTCGGGGTAGAAATCTCCCCTATCCGCTTCAATAAAGAATCTTTGCCTTTTGACAATTTGGGACATAACCGCCTGCTGGACACTCTGGTACCAGAACTGGTCCCAGGCTGGCGTTTTAGTGCTCTGGCCGTGCCTAATCCCCACCTCATCGCCTTTATCAAAGAAGAAGACCTGGAAAGTCCGGTCTTAGGAGAGCTTGGTGCCTACTTGAATGGCGAAAATCCATACTTCTCAGACGGGGTCAACATCAACTACACCGTTATCCGCGGCGATAGCCAGCTTTTTGTCAGAACCTACGAACGGGGCGTTGGCTTTACTAACGCCTGCGGGACAGGGATGTCAGCCAGCTCATTGGCCTTTGCCTTGACTCACCCGGACCTGGGCCACTTTGAAAAAGAGATCTCTGTCTACAATCCTGGCGGTATGGTCAAGACCGTCTTGCACCAAAAGGATCACGGCTACTGGATCGAACTGATCGGCAACGCGACTGAAACCCATACTACTGAAATTCCAGAAGACCAGCTGCACAGCGGCCAGGTTAAGCTGGAGGCGGTGAAGACCAAAGAAACTGGTGAACAAGCTGCATACCTGGCTTTCGTTAACCAGCTGATCAAGTAGCATCCCTCCAATTAAATACTCTATACCAATTACTAAGCATCCCCAATCAAGCATTCACCGCTTGGCCAGGGATGCTTTTTTCTGCATCCCCCTCTAAAAGCAGGCGGAGATACTTCTTGGTAAACTTGTTGGTCGTCAGCTGCAGGCGGGTTTTCAGGTATTCTCTTGCCAAGTCATGCTGGTCGATAAAGGCTTGATAGCCCTGGTCAACGCAAACCAGGGCGGGATGCTGCAGAAGTTCTTGGCTTAATTTAACAACGTTAAAAGCAGAAAGATCAGTCTTATCTGCAGACTCATTAAGTTCCTTCAGCAAGGCAAGATCTGACCCTTCAGCTGCTTCCGCATTCAGAAATTCCTCAGTCAAATCAGTTGGCACCAATTCATGGTAATAGACATGATAGTCAGAATAAAAGCGTTCCTCAGCCGCGATCAGTCCGTCTTTTTGCATCGCCTCAATTACCTGCAGAATCTCCTGGTTTGGCAGAAAGCGAAAATGTCTGTCATAGTCGCTGTGGTTGATGGCGTCATAACCCGGATAAGACAATCCCCGCAGAATCTTCAGACAGTTATTTGGCGTAATCCGCGTCTCATTTCTCAAAGCAAGCTGGGCAATTGCCCGGGCTAACAGGTCCCCCCGCAGGCTGGAAGCAGCAACCTTTTCTTTGATCTTTTTCTTGTAATTCGCCTCTTTCTTCTTTGAATTTGCCAAAAACTTGTCATACTCTTCGTCCATCGCCTCTTGCTCTTTTAAGGCAAAAGCATGCTCGTGATCCTTTCTCCCCGTCAAAGTCACTTCCAGTTTGGACTGGTTCTTGAAATGCCAATTGACCGACAGGTCAGCATGATTTTCCTTGATATGGTAAAGCAGCTTTTGCCAGGACCGGCAATTAGCCAAACTTGTCTTAAAGTGCTGAAGCTGCTGGCGCTTGTTGCTTGGTA
The DNA here is from genome assembly GCF_001808415.1 of Lactobacillus sp. HMSC08B12. Lineage (NCBI taxonomy): Bacteria > Bacillati > Bacillota > Bacilli > Lactobacillales > Lactobacillaceae > Lactobacillus > Lactobacillus sp. HMSC08B12. The sequence goes on from NZ_KV793089.1 coordinate 20,264, forward strand.
AGAGAAGTTTCTTTTTATCAGCTGTCAGTTCCAGGTAAGCCTGCTTGTCTCCTGGAAACAGGTAGTCGCTGGCCAGATCCCAATCTTCTTTAGGCAAATGATTCTTCAGCTTGCCAGGCTCCAGGTAGATCCGCTCCTTCTCTCCGTTATCATGGAAAGACTCTTCCTCAAGCTTGGCTTTCAGCCACTCCTTAGTCAGCAATTGGTAAGCCAGGCAAACCTTTAAGCTGCTCGGCCGGAGATACTGCTTAGCCAGGGGCTGGGCCAGCACATCCATGTAATATGGCCGGTCAAAGTAACTCTCATAATTCTCAAAGAAGTCGCTGATCAGCTGGTCAGTTTCTTTTTCTGTTAAGACTTTGCTTTCTTCTTTCATCTTCATCCTCAATTCTGTAATTCGCACAAATATTTGATCAAAGAGGCCGTATTGGTAACCTCAGCCAGTTCACTGACATATGGGGTATATCTGCCGATGACTGAGTCTCCGGTATTCCATTTGCTTTTAGCTTCAGGATTAAGCCAGTAGCATTTCTTCACCCGTCGGCACAAATCCTTGAAGATCTTTTCCTCGCTTGGCAAGTAGTTGTTTCTGGCATCTCCCATCCAGAGCATAATGGTCCTCTTGTTCAGCTGTCCCTGCTTAGCCTTGTATTCTCTTAATGGCTTACTATAGTCTGAATAGACGCCAATGGTTGGCACCTTCCGCAATACTTCTGTAAGTTCGCCATAGGACATCCCCGCCTTTAAGTTGCAAATTCCTCATGGTTTCTGGCGCGGTCGTGATTTCGTCATTAGCCACATAGCCAGCTTTCTCTAAGCCCTCCCGGATCTGCTGAATTGAATACGTCATCTCATTCTCCTTTCTGTCTTCACATTCATCACTCGACCAAATGTTCGAAGCTCAGTTTTGATTAAAGCAGATTTTTCCTAAAGGAAAAAGCCGCTGGTCACCCTTGACAAAGCCCGGTCTGACGGGCTTTTTACAGGCAAAAAGATCTGTAAAAGCCGCTAAAATTCAATCCGTGGGCAAAGAAAAAAAGCAAAGGATAAACCTTTGCTCGAATTCAATTTTTTCAAATTTCAACTTGCTGTCAACTTCTAGCGGAAGAGAACGTCCAATTTGTTGGCTAAAGTCGGGAAGGCGAAGCCCAAATTATTCATGGCAAATTCTGCCGGGTCCTTCCTCCCGATCAGCGGGGCGAAGAGATTGATGTCCTCCCCGGCATTGATGCTGATTTCTGAAGCACCAACCACTTCACCGACCTGATTGAAGATGACCTTTAATTCCGCTTCCTCGTCACCTTCGCCCATGGAGGCAAAAGTCGAGCCCAGCTTCATTCTTCTAACCGTGTCGCCAGCTGACATTTCACTTTCCCGCTTGCCTACCTGGGCGATTTGCGGATAGGTAAAAGTGCTGGTAGCCACAGCCGGGTACTTAACGCCTTCTTTAAGTCCATTTTCGACAAAATCATAAATGTGGTAAGAATCAACCCAGGCAACCGGCGTCAGATTCAGCTGGCCGTTGTCAGCGACATCCCCGGCGGCAAAAATACTCGGGACATTAGTCTGCAAGTGCTCATTAACCGCCACGCCCTTGACCGGATCAAACTTGATCCCTAATTTTTCCAAGCCCAGGCCGTTTACATTAGGCCGCCGGCCAGAGGCGTCGATTACCAGATCAGTTTCAAACTTTTGCCCATTTTCCGCAGTTACTTCATAAGCAGCAGAATTTTTGGCGATTGCCTTAACTGGAGTGTTCAGATGAATCACAATGCCGCGCTCTTCCATTATTTCCGTCAATTTCTCGACATATTCCTGGTCAAAAGGCCTCAGCAACTTCTCAGAGTGCTGCAAGACCGTGACTTCACTCCCAGCAGCCTGCAAGATTGTAGCCAGTTCTAGTGCAACATAGCCGCCCCCAATGACGACCGCTTTTTTCGGCAATTCATCCAAGTCAAAAAACTCATCATTGCTAATGGCATACTCACTGCCCGGCACTTCCAAGTGGTGCGGCAGAAGACCTGTCGCGATGATGATATTTATGCCTTCATATTCCTCTCCAGCTGCCGCAACTGTATGCGGACCAGTGATCACCCCGCTGCCAAAGACAGTATCCACCTGGTCATTTTCGATGCTGGACCGCTCTTCTGCGCGAAATTCTGCCCAGATCTCCTTCTTGCGCTTGATCAAAGTCTTCCAGTCCAGCTGGGCGGCTGCTTTTACTCCCTTGCCGGTCAGATAATATGTGTTCAAGACCGGACGGACGGCGCCTTCAAGAAAAATCTTTGGCTGGCAGCCGGTATTCGGGCAGGTTCCGCCCCACAAGTTGTTTTCAATGACCAGGGCAGTCCGGTCAGTTCTTGCTAATTTGAAGAGCAGGTGGTTAGCCGCCGGGCCGCTGCCGATGATAATGTAGTCGTATTTTTTCATTGCATTAGCTCACATTTCTATAGATTGAATCTAAAAGATATACAAACAATACTACTTATTTTTTACAAGTTCAACTTTCCTGTTTATACGAAAAAAGACTGGAATTTCTTCCAATCTTGCCTAATTGTTACTTTTTCAGTTGCTTGATCCGGTTGTTCATCTTCCGGGCCAGCTTCTTTTCCTGCTGGTAAAAAATCAGCCAGACGATAAAGGCAACGGCGATTTCACCGGCAATAGTCAAGAAGGCCGGCCAAAAGCCGGCTTTAACCGGGATCCAGCCAGTCCAAAAGCTGACCAGGGTCATGACCAGACAGCCGGTTCCCATGTGGATTAAGACCTGGTAGGCTGGTGCCAGCTTGTCATTTTGATAAACGATGCTGGGCAGGCCAAAACCGAGGCCGACCAAGATGATGCCGGCCAGCATCTGAGTATATTCAGCAACCGTCATGGTCAAGCTGCCGGCTCCTTTTGCTAAAAGCAACAAGCTGACCAGGCAGGACGAGACGGCGGCGATGCCAATTCCGATTAGGGAACTGACCAGGATATTTTTCTTGGCAGACATTTTACTCCCCTCCTAAAGCCCCAAATACTGCTTAAAAGCGGTCAGGTATTTGCGGGAAATGTAATCAGACAGGCCATGCTCTAAGCGCAGAAACATGGTCCCGTTAAAAGATGCTTCAACGCTTTCCAGGCAGGTCAAGTTGACGACAGCTTGCTTGGAAATCTGCATGAAGTCCTGGCCCAGCTGCTGGTAGACCTCATACAGGCGCTTTCTGGAAAAATACTTGCCTTTTCCGGTGTAGATGACCGTATCGCCGCCTTCGATCCGGACAAGGATGACGTCACTAGGCTTGATGATGACCAGACGGTCTTCCTGCTGGGCGATTAACGGGCCAGAGCTGGCGTTGCTTTCCAGGAAAGCAACTGCCCGCTCAACCTCTTCAGTCATTTTATCAGTATAGATCACTGCCAGGGGCAAGTCCTGGTCTTTATTCAGCTCAACTTTAACCTTCATGCTGGCCACCTTCTTTCTCTTTGGCTCTTTTACAATATTATCGTATCGTTTTTTGCCGGTCTTGTCCCAGCTTTTCCGGTAAGATGCAAAAATTGCCCCCTAAGATGCAAATAGAGCCTCCAGAAAAATTCTGGAAGCTCTATTTTATTTCCGTAAAAGCGACATTAAGTCCTCATAGCCGATTACTGCTGTCGCTTTTTCAGCAGCTTTTTTACACTTGCCGGTGACATGATCCAGCTCGCCCTTCAGCAAGTAGTCAGTCACGCCGGACACCGAGCCGGTCACCTTGCCGCCGTGGCTTTGAATCAAACTGGTCAGATCATATCTGGTTGCCTGGCGGAACTGGCCGGTAATCACAAAACGCTGGCCAGCCAGGCGGGAGTCAACCTGCTTGGGGGTAAAATCAATTATTTCCGTGGCTTTAGCTAAATCGCCGTCGCGGAGCTTCTGGTAAACGATATTGTTGGTAATACAGTCGCTAATGGCAATGTGGGAGTTGATATTGATCCCATAATAATCCTTCAGAGTCGACAGTCTGACGTTAGGGATAGGAGCTGCAAAAAGACCCCTCTTTTTGTAACTATTGGCCAAAAGCAAGGTATCCAGTTTCGGATTAGCCACCGGATAGCCGTTATCGGCCAAAACATTGCAGTCAAAACTAAGTATATTGTGGCCAACCAAGGTATCGTCGCCGACAAAGTCCAAGAAGTCTGGCATAACTTCATCAATCAAGGGAGCGGCATCAGTTTGGTAATTGCTGATGCCGGTCAGATGAGAGACGTAATCATTAATTTTCTCCAAGGGGTTAACATAAGTTGAGAACTTCGCTACGGTTTGGTCGTCTCTGACCTTTAATGCCCCAATTTGGATGATCTTTTTCCCAGTTGTTTCCAAGTCAAAAACCGTGTAGTCATGCAGTTTAGGATCCATCTTGCTACTTCTTTCTCTCAGTAAAAGCCCGGCTTTCGTCCAGCATGGCCAGAACTTCTTCATCTGGCAGATCATTATTGAGCAGAACTGACAGCCAGTTTTGCTTATTCATGTGATAAGCCGGGAAAAAATCCGCCTTTTTCAGCAAAGCAGGCAATTTTTCCTCAGCCAGCTTCAAATTAAGTACCGCGGCTTCCTGCTGGTCTTTCTCATTGCCTGTCAGCTTGCCTAGAGGCACAGCCATCAGCAAGCCATACCATTTCCGGTTCTGGGGATTACGGAAGACAGCGTAGTCCGGGAATTTCTTAAAAGGAAAATCCGGCTCATCACCGTAGCGGGCCTTAATTTCATCCTTGATCCGGTCTGCCTGGGCTTTGACGAAGCATTTACCGGCAATATCCTGCAAAATCGTCCTGTATTCCGCCTTGACTACAGCGCTGAAGCTGCCCGTGTTACTTCCAACGCGGAGTAAAAGATATTCCTCCCCGGTATCAAGATCATAGACGTTACCGCTGACCTTACCAGCTGAAGAAATTCTAATATTTGCGAGGAAATTAGCACTTTTCAAGGGAACTTCAAGATAATAGTCATCACCATTCTTCTTGAAGCCATAGGCGGCCAGTTTATTAAACCTGCACTGTCTTTTAGCAAAAATCTCTTCTTCTACGTCCATTTTTCACCTCAACCTAGCTCTTATATGCCGGGTTAGCCTGGCGGACAGAGCCGCCATATTCCTTAAGCAGGCGGGAAAAAGCCCCTTCAACAGAAGCTGGCAGGTCCACATGCGCTATATAGTCCTTCCCAAGCGGCCCATAACCATCTTTGTTGTCTCTTAAGCGCGGGATCTCACCCATGAGCAGGCTGATATAACGGTCCATTGGCCACATGCCAGGGATCTTCTTATCATATGCCGGCTGTCCGTCTTTTTCCAAGACATGAACCTGGTAAGCCGCGTAATTAATGATGGTCAGCTCTGGCCGGTACTTGCGTAACACAGCACTTAAGCGCAGCTGCATGGTCGTGTCCTGGCAGAGGATGACCGATGACAGGTCAATATTATGACGGTTAAGCAGGTCTAACAAGTAAGTGATGTTGTTGCCAGAATTGGTCGACTGGCATTCAAGTAAATCGGCAGTAATCTGGTACTTTCTTTGCAAATAGGCGGCAAAAATCTCCGCTTCTGACAAAGAATCAACTTCCAGATCCGGAAAGACGGCTTTTGCCTGGGCCCGCAAGCCATCAGTCGTGTGGCCATGCCCACCGACGATGATGTATTTTTTGGCAATCTCAGCCTTTTTAGCCGCGGCAAAGACATCCCCGCCGGGCAAAATACTGCCGCCAAATAAAACGAAAGCGTCGGCTTGGGGGATGCCGTATTTTCCTTCTAAGGCTGCCGGGGTCAAAGCCGGCAAGTCGCGGGGCCCTAAGTAGTCAGCCAGGGTATTGATGTCGTTAATCATTTTTTATCTCCGGAAAAGGAATGATCGCTGGTGCAGGCACGGTATGCTCACCAAGCATCTTTTCCATCCAAACCATGTCATACCAGCGGCCGAATTTATAGCCGCACTGGTGGAAACGGCCGACAAATTTGTAGCCTAAGTGCTCATGGAAGCGAATGCTGTTGTCATCCAGATACGGATCTTCACCAATAGGAGCAGCGATGCAGGCGTTCAAGTTGAGAAATCCCTGCTTCTTTAAGCAGTCTTCTATCGCGTCATATAGAAATCTGCCTACATGCTGGTGACGGACATTAGCATCAACATAGATCGACAACTCCACGCTATGGTCATAAGCTGCCCGCTCCTTAAATGCACTAGCATAGGCATAGACAACGATTTTGCCATCTTTAAGCGCGACTAGATAGGGATAGATCCGCAGAGTTTTTAAAATCCGGTTTTGAAATTCGCCAATAGGTGGAACTTCATCCTCAAAAGTGATTGCTGTCTTCTCCACATAAGGAGCGTAGATTTCAAGCAATCTTTCCGCATCCCCGACGTTAGCCCTTCTTAACTCTAATTCAGTCAATAGCCTTCTCCATAAAAAACTAGCACTTACTTACTAACAGCTTTATTTTACCATGAAGGAAAAAGCTCAGATAGAACAAGAAAATGTATCCCTGGTATGAAAGATCATACTTAGGGATGCATTTTTCGCTTATTCTTTGTTTGTATCAACTAACTCTTCTTTGTAGACGTCAACAATTTGAACAGGCTTATATTGGAGATAAGAATCCTTCGATTTTACCTCATGGGTATCTGGATCGAAATCAGTAAATAAGTCGAGCTGTGAATCTTCTGGAACGACTAAACCATTATCAGTCTGCTCGCCTTCAACAATCGACTCAAAAGTCTGAGTTGTGCGCTTAACCCAAATCCGTCCTTCTTGCTTATATGAAGCCCATTCACTGAACACGATAGGCTGATCTTGAACGTTCTTATAAGTCAGAGTGTTGCCTTGAACCATGTTGGCGAAAATTATGGTTTTAGCACTTTTCAAAACCTTAGGTTTGCCATGTTCTGGTTGCCCCTTTGCTTTGAGTCCTCTAAGATAGTTCACCGCAAAGGTTTGGTACAAGTTGTGCCGCAACATGCGGTAATTATCTTCCATCAGTTCAATACCGTAAAGAGATGAAAGTCCCAGCAAAATTCTGTCTTCATAATTATCAACTGAATTACTGCCTTCAAGAGCTACTTGCATCTTACGTGTAAGTAGTTCTGTTAAAAAAGCTCCCTCACCAGCTGATGGTTCTAAAAAAGTAGCAGTCAAGTCATTTACTTTAGCACTAATTTCCGGTTGATCCAGCATCAGATCAACTATGCGTTTTGGTGTGAAGACTTCACCGACATCCTTGACCCGATCTGCCGATTTGATCAATCGTTCATCAGTCATTAATCCATTGCCTGCACTTTCGTTTCAATGAAGTTGATTTCTTTCTCAGAGAGATTATATTTCTTATAAAGTTGTTGATCAATTTCTGGGATTGACTTTGTCCAGTCAATATCAGAGTTAGGGGTAAAGTCTTGAAGTGGGACGTATTCCCATTTTGACCTTGTATTCGCTTGGGTTGTTTTCAAAATTCCTAACATCGCACGTGCAAACTTACTTTTAATGTAATTTAGACATGCGGTTGCTTCATCTTCAGAAAGGAAGTTTCCAATTGAAAGAAAAGTTTCAGTAGCACCAATCAACGGTTTTCCAATCAACGGTTTTCCAATCAACGGTGTTGAACGAACTTCACCAAAAGTTCCACTTCCATTTGCTTGTGGAATAAATACTTTAAAGTGATAGAAACTATCTGGAACATCTTGGTATATCTGTCTACCCCACCAATATTCGCGCGTTCTATTAGATAGACCTAAAAATCTAACATAATCATCGTGTCCATCGCTGGGTTTCTCTTTAAAGAAAACTACATCCTTTAGAACTCTGAAGGCACCTGACCCAACATCCTTTTTGTGACCCTTCGATTGTAACTGTTCTATTTCCGGATGATCGGACAAAGCTTTATCGGACAACTTATATACACCACGTCCTGATATTATTTCTGATAGAGATCCATTTGTTTTGGGAAGAACCCTTTTAAGAATGCTATTTAGTTCTGGAAAAGCAGTAAAAATTTCAATAGGCTCAAATTTCTGATGCTCATCTCTCAAAGAGACAGCAACACCACCTTTTATATCAGTGTGCGGGAAGATGTTGCTGCTGTTTGCTTCATACAAAACAACCTTGAAATGAGGATCATTCAGAATCTTCTTATTCCATTGTTTAGACGTACCACCTGCATTAAACAAGAATCTGGCTGGGGTGATCAGCGTTACTAAATCAGATAGTTTATATGAGAGATCCATAAAGTCGCTATAAATCGGTGCAGCATAGTTGTCATTATCACCTGTTGCAGAATCTTGATACGGTGGATTACCAATTACGACGTCGAATTTCATATTTCCAAATAGCCTCTCAATCTTCTTAGCTTCCGCATCAACGTCGGTTTTAGCGTCTTTGATGATATTTTCGACGTATTCCGCGTTAACATCCCAATCTGAATTGTATCCTCTCAGAGTCCGGGTCGCAATTTCCTTTGCCATCGGTGTCTTAGCCACAACAAAGATGTTTTCCCGCAGAATCTTCTGCCAAATGAACTGTTCATCGATCAAACTAAACTTACCAGCCGTCTGATCATTCATCTTCTGGAATTCCTTCCAGTACAGGGATGCAGCCGCAAACAACGGATAAAGCCCAGTCTTGGCGTTGATCTCTAAAATACGGGTATTCTCATGATAAACCCGCTCTGTATCTTCAGATGATACCCAATGCATCGCAGATTTACCATCAACATACTGGGTCTCATAATCGTCGTTATAATAAACAAGTCCGCCAATCGTCTTGCCCAAATGCATGTTAACCACGCGCCATGGCGTAAGCACGGTTTCCTTGTCAGGATTTCTAAAAGTCCCGAAAATATCAGCGATCTTTTCCACCCGGTCAAGTGGATCAGCCTTATCCAGCTCCTTGACATGTCTTCTGATGATCTTACCAGCTTCGATAAAGATCTCCGAGTCGTAATACGGTATGAACTGCTTAAACATTTCCTTGGTAACGCCAGCAGGCATAAATTCCTGCCAGGACACGTCATCAACCCGGTTCATAAATTGCTGAATTGACACGTCTTCATCAAAGTCAATGTCCATCCCGTAGATCATCATCGGTATTCTAATCGAAATACCGCGCAAAATTGAGATCAAAGTCCGGCGCTGTCGCTTAAGAGCATTGACCTTATCAATCGCTTCTTGCTCTTCCTTAGTGCGTTCTTTCGGCTTTTTCTTCCTTGCCTTTCTTGCAGTCTCTGCCTCTTTATCGGTCAAGCCTTGATTGTTGATGTCAATCTTTGTCTCTTGCTTTTCTTTCTTGGTTGTCCCAACAATTGCCTTCAGCTTGTTGAACTTATCAAGAATGTCTTGACTCTCAATATTCAAGAGCTTGTCCGAGTAGATAGAATTATCATCAAAACCAGAGCGAACCGCTCTTTCCGCGTAAGCCTTCTTGAGCTTGGTGAGCAGCGTGTTTACGTTGTAAACATGCATCTTATTGCCCTTCTCACCGATAATCGGCAAGAAGTTAAGCAACTTGGTCATCCGCTCTTCCTGTTCACCGCTGTTCAGCTTACCAGCCCCCGTCGACAAGCTACTTGCTTCGGCCATAACTGTCAAAGCCCGGTCTGGCGCAAAGTCGAAAATGTAGCAGTTGGTCTTCTGACCGAAAGTCACAGACGCATATGGCGTCTGTGCTCTAAAGGCAGCCTGCAGATATTGCATGGCACTGTTGGTGTTTGACAAGAATAAAACGCCAGTCCAAGGCTTAATCGTTACCCCAGTGGTCATCTTCCGTACTGTTAAGGTAATCGTCTTAGTTGTTGCTGGATCTGGATCCATCGCCCGGTTAACGCGTTCTACATCGCTTTGACTGGCTTCTTCATCCGCTGTCTTGTCTCCGCGAACCACGTTAACTACTTTATAGCCTTCTTCGTGGAAGACTGTACCTGGTTCATTAAGCAAGTCTTCCAAGGCGTTACATTCTTTAATCCCTGGCAAAATCCATAAAGTGTGTCGCAAGTTGTTCCGGAAAGTCCGGTTGGCAAATGGATAATTTGTTGGACCAGGTGAAGTAATGTTCTTTAAGAACTGGCGGACATTCTTCTCATGCACAAACTTGCCATTCTCATCAGTCCGGAAGAACTCCTTGAAGTTAAATGAATATCTCCCTAAACCATCCCCGGTAAAGTTGATGTCCTTAAAGTGGTCACTCATCTCAAAGGTGTACATGGAAACCTTTGGCAGACTCTCGTATGGGTTGACTTCATTCGGGTGTTCTTCTGACCAGGCAAGCTTAGCTTCCTGCTCCATGGTGTAGTCCCAAGTGAAAATCTGCTCTTCGTCATAGTCAGACAACAGGTTAAACGGAGTACCGGACAATTCCAAAAGCTTGGTAGTCCGCTTGTTTCTTAATACAGCATCAAGGACGTTTTGTGCCAGGTCAGTCTGCGTCCCTTCGTGGGCTTCATCAACAATAACCAAGTCCCAGGCAACTGAGAAGACATCGTGGTTCTTATCGCTAACCTTGCCACCGATTTCTGTTGACCCCCGCAGGTCTTGAATGGAAGCAAAGTAAACGTATGGCTGGCCTAAGTTTTCCAGTTCCTCAACTGATCTGTGGCCCCGGTTTCTAGAGCCGTAGAGATAGCCAGCCTTGGTCATGCCAATCTTGTTAAAGTCTTCAAACCAGCCCTCGTTGACCACCGGCCGGTGAGTCATAATAAGGACCTTCTTGTACTTAGACTCTTTAACCAAGCTCAAAGCAGTGATGGTCTTACCAAAGCGCATCTTTGCGTTCCAAAGCATACGGTTGTAGTGCTTGTATGCGGCCTTGGTCTTGTCGATTGCATCCCTCTGCTCTGGTCTCAGAGTGATCTTAACCTCAATTGGCTTTTGCTGCTTAGGAGCTTGACTATCCAGCTCAATGGCACTCTTGCCATCTTTGACCGCTTGAATCGCCTTTTTGGCAGTTTCAAGATCGACCTTGTACCACTCGTTGCCTTCCAACCCTTCAGCATGCTTGATCCCAGAACGCTTTAAGACATCATGAACTGCCTCATCTCCAAACCATCTCTTGGTTACTGGTGAGTAGCCCAATTCAGCCCATTCAATGACGTATGGTACACCACCTGTTCCCATGTACTGCTTAACTCGCTTATCAGCACGAATACGCAGATAATCACTATTAGGTCTTAAGTCGTTGTTAAAGTCTTCTTCAATAGATGCCTTGCCAACTTTTCGTGCCCCAATATAGGCTGGCCAATTTCCACTTGAATTATCAGCAGTTTGAATGTAAACCAGTCTTCTCTCAGAAGAAGAGTAATTAGTTTCTCTTTCCGGTTCAATAAACTCATCTGAACTGGTATTGACATGGATGTCGTAATATTTGTGGGCAAAATCAGCGAGCAGGTAGCGAATGTTTTTCAGCTCTTTTAAGCCACTTTCTTTAGTGGCCGTTTCTTCCAAAGCATGTGCTTGAACATTCCCACTGCGCTTAACTTCGTAAAAGACGCTAATAGCCCGGTCAGTCACATAGGCACCCTTCCGCAAGCGAGTCAAATTATCGTTAAAAGTCGCGCGCTCGTCAACCTGCAAGTATTCCAAATCCATGATGTCTTTAGTAAGCTCTTCCGCTATCTTTCTAACGTTGATCACTTCTTCAGAATAGTATCCATCTGCATACAGCCTTTCAGCATTTACTGCATTGGCATAATACTTTTGGAGATCATCCTCATTTTTTAAAAATTCGAAATTACTTTTCATTTTTCCTTACCTCAAATTAGCTATTTACCATTATAAAGTAATAAAGCAATTTTGGCGATACACCTAAAAAAGGCTAGGACCAACGCAATGTCAGTCTAGCCTCTGCTTAATACCATGTTTTACTCCAGCCCCAACCATTTCCTGTTTCTTTCCTCGATCTCCCGGGTCTTTTCCATAGTCAAGCCGCCCTGCATAATTCCAATCGAGGTCTTGTACAAGAAGTCGTTCAAGTCATCTTGCTGGCCAGTCTCATAGAACTTCACCAGCTTGTGCCAAAAGTTTTCCCGCTCTTCAACCGGGACTGCCCGCATTGCCGCGTTATTTTGGACAAAAACGTGGTTGGCCACTAGCTGGGCCGTCCGCTTGTTGCCATCATTAAATCACCGCTCTCTGGCAATATGGCCAAACAAATAGAAGCCTTGCTTTATTGGGTGGTCAATCTCTTTTGCCAGTTGCAACACTTCCTCAATTTTTCCAATAGCTGGCATCCCCGGCTTATAATCCGTTCCCGTAATCCTCACCGGGTAGCTTCTGATCTCACCCGGCTTATCACACAAGCTCTCACATACAATCCGGTTGTATTCCTTCACCAGGTCCAAGTCAACTGGCCGGTCAAGGTTGGACAGCATGAACTGCATCGCCCGCTTCAGATGTGCACGGTAATCACTTCCTTGACGGTCATCCCTTCAGTTGCTTTGCCGTCGCAGATCATCTAACCTCTGGCAGTCCAATACTTTCAACCAGTTCCGTATTGGCAATCTTCCAAACTACATCTGGCAAGAGCCTTTTTACTCCGTCAACCGCCAGATCCCGGTCAACCAGTCTGTATTCGTATTCCATAATCTTCTCCGCTTCAAAATAAAAACGCGGTCTAGCATTAATCCAGTCCGCGCTTATTTTCCGCCCGTCATACCCCAAAACTATGGTTGTGTTTCAACCAGTCCTTGACCAGTTCCTTAACTACAGCATAAATGCCGATCAAAAGAACGGTCGCGATCAACAATGCAAACATTTCCTCTGGATAGATAGAAACGACAATTGCAAATACAACGAATGCTACAAAGCATACCAACAAGTCAATAATTTTCTCGCTAAGCATCATAATCACCCGATTTCTACGGGGCTTAGCGGGCGGTTTTATACTTATATTATACGCCAACTTCCTTGAAAACGCACTCTTGCCCCAGCCTTATTGCCTTAGCATCCAGCCGGTGGCCAATAAATTCAGTCTTGGCGATTGGGACATGTGCTGGCAGCAGGTCCAGGAGAATTTCTGCTGGCAACTGGCTTTCCTTTAACTTGTCCAGCTCACTGAATGTCCCCAGTAAAACGCCGCTGATCTGGTTAAAAATCCCGGTCTCCCAGCATTGCTCAAGTAAACTAGCTACCAGCTCCGGCTGACCCCGGTAGGCCTCCAGCAGCAAGATGCTGCCAGTAAAATCGGGCCAATAGGGCGTCCCCGCCAGTTTCAGCAGGCAGCGGAGGTTGCCCCCGTAAACTGGCCCTACCATTTTACTTCCCCGGACAAAAGTCACTTCTAGCTCATCAAGCTCTTTTGCTGCTTCTTTACCTGCCAGCAGGCGGTCAAAATAGCCGCTCTTCAGCAAATCCTTGTTGACCAGGCAGTTGCGCAGCTGGAAGTTGACCGCCTGGTTGCCGTTTTTGGCCAGGGCCGTCAAGATCGTGGTCAAATCGCTGTAGCCGTAAAAGACCGCCTGGCTGTCCTTGATCTGATCCAGATCCAAGTGCCCTAAAACCGTATTGGCCAAGTCCCCGCCAGAAATGTCAAAAATATGCGCCATCTCTGGATCCAGGAAGAAACTTTCCAGTTCCCTTGCCCGCTTTTCTCCCCGGCCGATTAATGTATCATCGGTCAAAAATTGACTGACCACGACTTCCAGTCCCCGGTCTTCCAAGATCTTTACCAGCTGGTCAACAACTGGCCGATATGCTGCTTTTAAGGGATTTGAACACCCAACCAGGGCTGCCTTCATCATGCTGTCTCCTTTTTACATAAGCAAAATTGTATAAAGCTAATCTGCTATTGCCGCAAACCCTTAGGATAGTAATTCTTCAGCTGTCCCTTGCCAGAGAGTTTCCCAAAGCTGAAAATCATCCCCCGGCAGGAAACCAAGACGAAGCCTTTCAAGCTGCTATTTACTTGTAGGCTTTCCCCATGCAGGTAGTGGTCATACTCGTCTTCAGTTAGGTCAACCACTCTTTCCTGGTCAACTTGACCTAAAACTTCCGCCAGCTGGTGGCTTGGCTCAAAGCGCTTCTTCTTCAAAATTCCCAGTTCCAGACCGTTGTTAAGGACCTTGATCCCTTTCAATTGTTCAGGTTCAAGGGTCGGGACAAAGACATGATCCTGGCTCTTCAGCATCTGGCTTGGCCAGGAAGCCAGACTTTCCGGCCAGTTAAAGCCGGCTATAGCTTCACTGATATAGCCGTACTCTTCCTTGCTTGGCCGCTCCAGGCTGCTTCTATTCCCTTTATTCTTGCCTTTGCCCTTTTTCTTCTTGTCCTCGTTTTTTCTGATTTTTCTGACCGGATAAAAAGCTTCTCCTGCTTCAGCTGCAAAGTTTTCTTCGCCAGCTGCCTTTTGCAGACTGGCGACAAACTGCCCTTCACCAACACCGTCTTGTGGCCAAAAACGGGCACAGTTTGCTAAACTAGCATCCCCGTTGCCCCATTCCGGCCGGCCAGGCGCGGCTTTCTCTGCCGCAATTGGCAAAAGCTTAAAGCCATATTCGTCCAGCAGCCAGCTGACGATCTCCTCGTCTTCTTCTGGTGAAAAGGTGCAGGTCGAATAGAGCAAATACCCTCCCGGCTTCAGCATCTTAACCGCTTCAGTCAAAATTTCCCTTTGCCGGTCTGCGCAGAGATCAACATTCTCCTGGCTCCAGTACTTGATGGCGTCCTCGCTCTTTCTGAACATCCCTTCCCCGCTACATGGCGCGTCCACTAAGATCGCGTCAAAAAATCCCGGGAAACGGGCGCTCAAGGCAAAAGAGTCGCAGTTCGTAACGACAGCGTTTGCTACGCCCCACCGCTCCAGGTTTTCCCGCAAAATTTTGGCCCGGGACGGCGAAATTTCATTGGCTACCAATAAGCCCTCACCTTGCAGCTTCTGGGCTAAAGCCGTGCTTTTCCCGCCGGGAGCCGCGCATAAGTCCAAAACCTTGTCACCTGGCTTAACTGGAATTGCCTGGGCCGGGAACATGGCTGCCGGGTCTTGCGAGTAAACCATGCCAGCTGTCCATTCCGGGTCCTTGCCGGAGACTTCACCGTAATAAGCGTTAGGGATGCCGGGCACCACCTCTTCTTGCGGGTATGCCACTGCTCCCTTTTTCAAACTGTTGATCCGGTAGGCCTTCTTGCTTGGCTCAGCCAATGACTCAAGCAGCTTGCCGGCTTCTTCCTGGCCAAGCAGACCCGTAAATTTCTCCTTAAACTGGTCTGGGATCTCAATCATCCGCCTGTTTCCCCTTTCTGTACATATAAACCATCATTCCAACATATACTGCCAGTTCAACCACGACTGTCCCGAGCAAAAGCAGGCCTAAAATGCTCTGGTTGCTGTAGTAGGCCTTCCACACCAAGAGGAAGTAGGAGGTAAAAGCTTCCAGGACCATAAAGACGATAAAACGCCCGCTCCGGTTCAAGAGGAGGTTGGGCAACAGGTCTCCCTTAACATGGCTCAAATCAGTTTCTTTCCAAGTCAGCCAGGCAATAAGACCCATCAAAAGGACCCCCACGCCCAGCAAAAAGAGGATCAAGAGGGCTTCTGGCATGAGAAGCGTCAATCTTCTTTGCCGGCCCCGCTTGACGAAGTCCGGCCAATAGGTCTCACTCTTTAAGTGGCTGGCGATCTTGCCGATCGTCTGGCTGCTGGCGTCCACGTACAAGGTAAAGTGGTTTATCCGGCTTTGCCCGGTTTCCTGCTTAACCCCCGTCGTCAAGTAGTAGGCCTTGCTGGACTGGTATGGCACAGCTTTAAGGCTGCCGACAACTGAATAGTACTGGCCGTTGGCGATCAAGTAAGTATTGCCCTGGGTCTTGATCTGGGCAGCCGCTGAAGATGGGGAGACCGCCGCGATGGTGACCTGCCCTTTAAAGTCATCTTCACTGAAAAAGCGGCCACTGGAAACAGGGAAGTAGTTGAGGTCCCTGTTTTGTGACCAGATCAAGACCTGGTTCTTGTCCTCCTTGCTCTTGAACTGCATCTGGATGCTTTCCTTAGGGAATTCTTTCTTGATCCACTTAAGGAAGGAGGCAATTGTCATGGTCTTCTTCGGCTTGACGATTCGGGCCTCCATGCTCATCCCCTGCGCCTGCAGAATTTGGTCAGCCAGCTGGGACTGCATGTTGGAGTAGACGATGCCAATCATGATGAAGAGGGAAAAGGTGGACAAAATAACAAACAGTTTGTACCTTTTCATCAGCTCACCTCAATAAACTTTTCCTTGATAAAGTCGTAGGACTTAAAGCTGCGGTTAATCTTTCTCAGTTCGCTTGATTTGGCGAAATGCTTTCTGGTCCAGAATTCCGGGGAATTGGTCACCCCTTTTTCCCCGATGAAAAAGAGGCGGGCAGCTGGAGCGTAGTGCTGCTTGGCAGCGATCAGTTCCAAATCCGCCTGGCCGAAATTCGGCGCCCAGGAGCAGAGAATCATGTCGCAGGTCGCGTACTTCATGACTGCCTGGTCAGCTGGCAGGTTTTCAACTGGGTAAAAAGGCTTCTTCCCGGTCTTTGAGCTCCTGGACCATTCTAAAGAATCCGTGGCCCAGACTTGAATCCCGGCCTCGCTCAAGGCCTTAGACCAGTAGGCGTTGCCAGCCATAACTTCCAGGGCTGTCTCAATCCCTAATTCGTTCTTAAAAAGCTGGGCCGTCTCCATGTTTGGCAGTGACCAGATCCCATATTCCAGAGACAGGTACTGGCGGACATTGTTCAGCAGGTTGTTTAAAACCCGCAGGTCCTTGATCTGGCTGTCAGGCGGCTCCCAGGTCAGCTCGGCAAAACGGTCATCACTGATGCCTAAGCGGTCTGGCGCGAACAGCAGCATCCGCTGGCTAGATACGCACTCATCGATCATTTTGATCTCTTGCACTTGCCGGCCCAGTTCCGGATCAGCAAATTCCTTGGCTAAGGCTGAAATTTTTTCAATAAATTGTGTCATATGCATTCCTCACCAGTTGATTTTATCATTTACCAACCTTTTGAGGTAGCCTGGACGATTGCAAAAAAATGACCTGGCTAAGAAAGCCAGGTCTAAACTATTCAATTAAATTACAGATCTGCCGCCAGGTCGGCCATTTCTTCGTCGACCCCGTTGGCCAGCAGCATGTCACGCGTCTCCAGCTTAGCTGCATTTTCCTTTTGCACCGGCTTTGGAGCCGCAAGACCAGTTGCCTGCTCGGTCATCTTGTTGCTGACGCCATTGGCAATCATGGTGTCCATCAACATGGTTTCTTCCGTGCTTCTCATTTTAACCAGCCTTCTTTCTGTAAAGCGCTTTTTTACTTAAGATTATTATAGCACCATTTTAAGCGTGAAAGCTGATTTTATGCCGATGACAGCGATTTCCTTATTTTACAAACTTTTGCCGTTATTTTCCCAAAAATTTAACTCTTCCTAGTACCCGTCCGGCAAAAATGCAGCAATTGCCGCGGTTAAGCCAGTCACGATTGTTTCCAAAGCCATTGATGGCTGATTTGGCCGCTTGACCACCTGCTCTGGCAAAAAAGGTATATGAATGAAGCCAGCCTGCATCCCCGGATATTCTTTTCTCAAGCTCTGCGCGTAATACATGACATGGTTGCAGACAAAGCAGCCGGCCGTGGTCGACACTTCAGCCGGGATGCCCGCCGCTTTAACAGCTTTGACCATTTCCTTAACCGGCAGCTGGGTAAAGTAAGCCGCTGGGCCCTCCGGATTAATCGCCTGTCCTTCCCGCTTTTCCCCGTCATTGTCCGCGACCGGGCAATCATCATAGTTGATGGCGACTAGTTCTGGAGTCAAACAGGCCCGGCCACCGGCCTGGCCCACGCTTAAGACAAAGCCTGGCTCTTCTCTTTCAACAGCTGCTTGCAGCTTTTTCTCACTTTTCTGGTAGCTGGTCGGCAGCTGCAGCTTGATAATCTCACAGCCAGCGATTTCGTCTGGCAGCAATTTCACTGCTTCAATGGCTGGATTGATTTTTTCATGGTTGAAGGGGTTAAAACCTGTCACTAATATTTTGGTCATTATTGTTCCTTTCTTGAAAAAAAGCCCCGATTGCGAGTAAACTAGATTCATATCCAAAGAATAGAAAGTGGGTCCAACATGTTTTTCTTCTTCCTAGAACCAGTTTTAATCTACAACTGGCTCCTTATCCTGGCCGCGGTTATCCCCGCCATCTTCCTAATGATCAAGGTTTACCAATCTGACCGGCTGGAGCCGGAAAGCCCCTACCTTTTGTGGAAAATGGTGACCGGGGGGATCTGGTCAGCGGTGGTTGCCGGCATCCTTGAATGGATCGCCAATGGCGTTTTAACTTCTTATGTCTCGCAAAAAGATCCAATCTACAACGTCATCATGTACTT
The DNA here is from genome assembly GCF_001808415.1 of Lactobacillus sp. HMSC08B12. Taxonomy (NCBI): domain Bacteria; kingdom Bacillati; phylum Bacillota; class Bacilli; order Lactobacillales; family Lactobacillaceae; genus Lactobacillus; species Lactobacillus sp. HMSC08B12. The sequence goes on from NZ_KV793089.1 coordinate 38,578, forward strand.
CGTGATCGTTGCCTACGCTGAAGAAGGAGCCAAGTACTTCTTCTTAAAGCGCCGGTCCTGGTTCAGCCGGGAATTTAACTGCCAGTATGACGGGGTTGTCTACGCTGTCTTCGTGGCCCTGGGCTTTGCCCTCTGGGAAAATATCTCCTACGTCATGATCTACGGCTTCTCTACCGCCTTAGTCCGGGCTGTAACGGCCGTTCCCGGCCACGCCTGCTTCGGCGTCTTCATGGGGATCTTCTATGGCTTGTCCCGCGGCTACGCCTACCTGGGCAAAAACATCCGGTCCAAGTTCTTCCGCGTTTTGGCTATCGTCGTGCCAGCCGCCCTGCACGGCAGCTACGACTACGTGGCTTCCCTTAATTCCGCTGAAGGGCAGTGGATCTTCCTGGCCTTCATCTCCGTCCTTTTCTTCATCTCCTTCCATCTGGTGAACAAGATGTCCAAAAACGACAAGTACTTCCAAATCGACCGGTGGAATTACCTCTTCTAGACTTTATTCACAAGTAAAAAATCTGTCCCTGCCTCCCTGGTAGGGGCAGATTTCTTTTTGTCCAAATTCTTTTTAGTCCAGTTCTGCCAGGTCGTATGGCGTTTCCTGGTAAACGGCGTAGTTGATCCAGTTGCTGAAGAAGGTTGAGGCGGCCAGACTCCAGGTCAAGCGGGGCTTTTTCTCCGGATCGTCATCCGGGAAGTAGTTAACCGGCAAAAGCGGATTGATACCGGCATTAAGGTCTCTATGGTATTCCTCAGACAAGGTGTCTCTGGAGTATTCCAAATGGCCAAAGCTGTAGATCTGCCGCAAGTCGTCACTAGCCGCGATTGCAACCCCGACTTCCGGCCCCTCCGCCAAAATCTGCAGACTGCACTTCTTTAATTGGTCTGGGTAAATCGTGGTATAGCGGGAGTGCGGACAGCGGTAGGAGTCGTCAAAGCCGCGAAGAAGGGGGCTGGTCCCCACTACTTCCTGCTCATAAATGCCGGACAGCTTCTTTTCCAGAGTCTGCTTGTCGATCCCAAAGTGATAGTAAAGCCCGGCTTGCGCTCCCCAGCAAAGGTGGAGGCTGGAGTAGACATGGGTCTTGGACCATTCCATCAGCTGGCAGAGCTCGCTCCAGTAGTCGACCTCCTTGAAAGGCAGCTGTTCAACCGGGGCGCCAGTAATAATCATCCCATCATAGCGCTTGTCCTTGATGTCGGCAAAGGTCCGGTAGTAGTTTTCCAGGTATTCGTTGGAAGTATTTTTAGACTTATGACTGGCCATGTAGAGGAATTCCACTTCCAGCTGCAAGGGCGTGTTGGCCAGGTGGCGAAGCAATTGCACTTCCGTGTTGGCCTTCTTAGGCATCAGGTTAACCACCAGAATCTTTAAAGGCCGGATGTTCTGGGTCCGGGCTCTTTGCGAGTCCATGACAAAAATATTCTCCTGCCTTAACACATCAATGGCGGCTAACTGTTTATCTAAAGTAATTGGCATAGTGCACTCTCCTGTCTGAATTCTTTTGTTTAATTTACCATTCTTTCTGAAAAAATGCTAACAAAATAATTAGACTTTTTAAACTTTTACAAAACGAAAAAAGTCCGCCAAAGCGGACTTTCTCAAGCAGACATCTTGTCAAATTTACTGTTTTAAAATTAGCCTTCAATGTTGAAGACAACGGACTTGACCCGGGTCATGGCTTGAATGGAGTACTTGACCCCCTGTACGCCTGCCCCTGAGCTCTTTACGCCCAGGAATGGGAAGTTGTCCGGACCTCTTTGGGTCTTGTTGTTGATGTGGACTGTGCCCACTTCCAATTTTCCTGCAATGGCAAAGGCTTTTTCAAAGTTCCGTGAGAAGACGGAGCTTTGCAGGCCGTATTCTGATTCATTGGCAATCTTGACAGCTTCGTCAGCTGACTTGACGCGGATGAATGGCAATACTGGCCCAAATGGTTCTTCCCAGGCCAGGCGCATGTCAGTCGTCACTTGGTCCATGACCATTGGGTAGATCAGGTTGCCTTCGCGCTTGAAGTCAAACAAAGGCTTAGCGCCCTTTTCTGCGGCTTCTTCAATTAAGCCTTGTACGTAGTCGGCAGACTTAGTGTCGATCAAAGGAGTGATGTCGGCATCCTCTTCTGGCATCCCGACCGTCAAATCCTTGACCAAAGCAGTCACCTTTTCAACCAATTCGTCAGCCACGCTGTCCATGACCAGAACCCGCTTAACGGCGGTACAACGCTGGCCGGAGTAGCCAAAGGCGCCGGCAACGATGTTCTTGGCCGTCAAGTCCAAGTCAGCGTCTTCCAAGACGATGGCCGCGTCCTTGCCGCCAAGTTCCAGCATAATTGGTCGCATCCCGGCCAGTTTGCCGATGTTCTTGCCGACAGCACTGGAACCGGTGAAGTTGATGAAGTTGACTGCCGGGTGTTCAACGATGTAGTCGCCGATAACCCGGCCCCGGCCGGTAATGGTGTTAAAGACGCCGGCTGGCAGGCCAGCTTCGGCGAAGGCTTTGGCCAAAAGCAGACCGGAGATTGCCCCTTGTGTCGGCGGCTTGAAGGCCACCACGTTCCCGCCCATCAAAGCAGGCGCGATCTTTGAGCCGGCCAGGTTAACCGGGTAGTTGAAGGGTGAAATTGCCAAAACCAGGCCGACTGGTTCCCGGCGGACAACAGCCAGCTTGTTCTTGCTTGCCGCTTCAAAGTTGCCGCCTTCCATAACTTCCCCGTCCAAAGTTACGCCGACCTTGGCCGTATATTCAACGATTTCCGCCGTCCGGGTTACTTCACCGATAGAGGACTTGAGGCCCTTGGCGATTTCCTTGGACAAGGTAGAACCGATCTTTTCAGCATCCCGGTAAAGGATGTCCGCAGCCTTTTGCAAGTATGCGGCCCGTTCAACGTATGAGAGGGCCCGCCAGGCTGGAAGGGCCTTTTTGGCTCTGTCCATTACGTAGTCCACGTCTTCGTGGGACATGGCAGGTACAGTACCCAGGGACTTGCCAGTTGCTGGTTCGAAAATTTCAATCGCGTCAGCGGAGTCCCGCCATTCGCCATTGACATAGTTTAAATAGTGTTCTGTCAAGAGAGCAACTCCTTTCATGGATGTAATCACATCTACATTTTAATGCTTTTCTAACTATTTTCAAGCCTTTTTGCAGAAAAAGTACCTACCAATTTTCTAATTAGAGCAGACCATGCTGCTTCAGGTACTGGCGGGCCACCTTGCTGGCGCTCTCGTGCTTGACGGTCACCTTGTAGTTCATTTCCTGCATTTCAGCTTCAGTAATCTTGCCAGCAAGCTTGTTCAGGCTTTTGACGACGCCGGGATGCTTTTGGGCAAAAGAATTTTTCAGCAAAGGCGCCCCTTGGTATGGCGGGAAAAAGCTCTTGTCATCCTTTAAGGCGACTAAGTCATACTGCTTGATCTGGGGATCGGTCGTATAGCCGTCAACGACTGCGACCTTGCCGCTGGCAATTGCCTTATAGCGCAGAGCAGGTTCCATAGTTTTAACCTTGAAGTTCAGGCCATATTCCTTCTTTAATCCCAGGTAGCCATCCTGCTGGTTGGCAAAGTTCGGGTCAAAAGCAGCGGTTAAGGAAGCGTCCACTTTCGCCAAGTCGCTTAAGCTCTTAATATTATGTTTCTTGGCAAAAGCCTTCGTAACCGCCAAGTCGTAGCCGTTCTGATAGTTCATTGGCGGCAGGTAAGTCAGCTGGTCCTCCTCAGCCATCAGCTTTTTAGCCAGCTGGTAAGTTTTAGCCGGGTCATGCGGAGTGGCCACCTTCTTTTTAGCCAGGCCTTGCAGAACCGTCCCGGTAAATTCCGGATAGATGTCGATTTTGCCCGTCTTTAAGGCATTGAACAGGAAGCTGGTCCCGCCAAAGTTGTTCTTAAGGGTCACCTTGACATGAGGATTGTCCCTTTCAATCAAGTCCTTGTACATGTTGATCAAAATGTCTGGTTCACTCCCCAGCTTGCCAGCGATGACGACTTCCTCTTGCTTCGGGGTAAAATATTTCGGAGCCTGGCTAACTCCTAAGCCAATGGCAAAAATTGCCAGGACGGCGGCTGTGACACGGAAGTGCTTTTTTGATGAGGCCATGAACTTGAGCAGGCCAGACATGGCCAAAGTCAAGACAGCTGACAGACCAGCCCCGATCAAGATATAGGTGTTGTTGTTTTGCTGGATCCCGATCATGATGTAGGTCCCAAGCCCACCGGCCCCAATCATGGCAGCTAGCGTGGCTGTCCCAATAATCATGACTAAGGAAATGCTGACGCCGGAAAGGATTATGGGCAGGGCAATGGGGAATTCCAGGCGGGATAATTTTTTCCAGCGGCTTAAGCCAAAGGCATCGGCCGCTTCTTCCAAGTTGGGATCGATATTTCTTAAAGCCGAGTAGGTATTCTGGTAGATTGGCATGATCCCGTACGCAGTCAAGGCGATCAAGGCCGGAGTCGTCCCGATTCCGACAAAAGGAATCAAGAGACCGAGCAGGGCCAGACTGGGGATGGTCTGGATGATACTGGTGATCTGGAAGACCACTTCCCCGGCTCTTTTGCTGTGGGCCAGGAGCATCCCTAAAGGAATGGCGATCAAGCAAGAAAGCAAGAGGGCTTCCATGGATAAGAGCAAGTGCTCACCTAAAGCCTGCCAGATCTGCCCTTGGTGGGACGATATAGTATTGATCAATTCACTCATCTCTTAGTCCCCCCATTTTCCAAAGTAGTGCAACAGGTCGCTGGACTTGATTTGGTAACCTGCTCCCTGGTAGGCAAATTGCAAAAAGCCAGCTTTTTCAGCTAATCCCGTGACTTCTTCGACTTTCTCAACTTCCGGCAGATTCTCTTCTGTAATTCTATTTACGTATGGACTAGCCAAAAGCTCAAGCATAGTGCCCAGCCGTGGCCGGGCGCTCTTGAAGAAGTCAGCCACAAAGGAGTTGGCGGGCTTTTGCACGATTTCTTCCGGGTTGCCGACTTGCAGCAGGCAGCCATCCTGGATAACCCCGATCCGGTCCCCTAAACGCAAGGCTTCCTGCATGTCGTGGGTCACGAAGACAACCGTGGTCTTGCTTTGCCGGTGCAGGTCAAGTAGGAGCTCTTGCTGCTGGCGGCGCAGGACCGGGTCTAAGGCACTGAAGGATTCGTCCATCAAGATCAATTTGGGTTGGCTGGCCATGGCCCGGGCGATAGCGACCCGCTGCTGCTGGCCGCCTGAAAGTTCTTTGGGCAGCCGGGAGATATACTTGTCCCCTTCCAGGCCAACCTGGGCCAGTAATGCTAAGGCCCGCTTCTTTCGTTCAACCTTTTTGACTCCGGCTTCTTCCAGCTGGATAGTGATATTGTCGCCAACCGTTAAGTTAGGAAAAAGGCTGCTAGTCTGCAGGACATAGCCCATATGCAGGCGGAGCTGGCGCAGGTCGTGGTCTTTGACTCTTTTGCCGTCTAAGTAGACATCGCCATGAGTCGGTTCTGTTAAACGGTTGATCATTCTGAGCAAAGTCGTCTTCCCGCTCCCGCTGGGGCCGACTAAGACAAAAAGCTCCCCGTCATTGATTGTAAGATTTATCTGCTTCAAGATGACATTGTCTCCATAGGTCATCCCGACATCGCGGTATTCGATCATTTTCCCCTCCATCTCGCAGGGCATTCATGTAACTTAAATGGTTTCTCGACTTAGCATAAACTCTTTCTTAGCCCTTGTAAAGGTAAAAGCTACAGCTTTCTTCTTTTTCTTGGCCAGGAATCTATAATAGTTTCTCATCCTTCTATCTTGGGCCAGCTAGTTATAAGAAAAGTGTAAAAGCAGTACTATTGCTTAGTCGGTATCTTCGTATCTTCCATGCGGGTATAATCTTCATTCTGCTCTTGCTGACAAAGAACTTGCTTTTAGCAATTTCAGTTACTATACTGGTAATTAGATAAGTTACATGATTTGCCTAATTATTTGGGAGAGAAAAACAAATGAAAGTATCAACCCGCTTTAGTGACAGCATCCACCTTTTGACCTTTCTCGTGATCTACAAAGGAAAGACCACTCTGTCCAGCAACATCATCGCCAGTTCTTTAAATACTTCGCCAGTTATGGTGAGACGGTTAATGTCGAATTTAAGGGATGCCGGCTTTATCAAGACGACCCATGGGTCACCGGATCCAGAGCTATTAAGGGAGCCAAAAGACATCAGCCTGCTGGAAATCTATCTGGCAACTGAAGGTAAAAGTCCCCTTTTTGCAATCGACCACGAAACAAATCCGGACTGCATTGTCGGCGGCAACATCCAGCCAACCTTGACCGACTACTTTTCCCACGCGGAGATCGCGGCGGAGGCGGTTTTAGGTAAGATCAGCCTGCAGGACGTGATTGACACGATTTTGGTTAAAGAAGCCGCGAAAAAGCAGGCAGAAAATAGTAAAGAAGAATAAGCGGAGAAAAATTGTAAGGAAGTCAAAATGAAATACACGATTACTGGCGCAACCGGCCACTTAGGCAGAAAAGGCTGACCCCTTGGTCCCATACCTGCCGGAGTTGATTGCAAGAGGCAATGTGATCTACCCGGTTGGCGATCAGGCGATGAGTTTTATCTCAAGAAAAGACAGTGCGGAAGCTATTGCCAATGTCGCTGTCCGGCCTTACCTCAGAGACAAGGGGCAGATTTACCTTTTGACCCAGGAAAAGAACTATAACATGGTTGAATTAAGCCGGATCATGACTGAAGTTACCGGAGAAAAGATCGGCTACCAGCCGGTCAGCCTAGAAGAATTCGCGAATATCTACCGGTCTGAAGGCGACGGGGATGAACTGGCCTCCATGTACAAGGCGGCAACCATGGGCTTGATGGACGGAGTTACTGATGACTTCACCCGGATCACGGGCCATACCCCACAGAATATGAAGGACTTTTTGGCAGAAAACTACAAGAAGTAAGATGAATCAGCTTTAACAGCAAAGAAAAAGGATGCAGCTCTACTGGGTTACATCCTTTTGTTTATTTAGGCAAATCTGCCGTATGTTCCAAGCGGTCGATCCGCTGGTCTAAAGTCGGGTGGTCAGAGATCAAGTTGGTCCACCAGTGCTTGACTTGGAAGTTGTTAAAAGCTAAAGCTAAAACCATGGGGTTCTCCTTTTGCTGCTGATATTGCTGCTCAATAGCTTCCAGCTTTTTCAATGCACCGACAATGCACTGCGGATTTCTGGTCAGGTCGACTGAACCAATGTCCGCCAGGTATTCCCGCTGCCGGGACATAGACAAGTTGAGCAATTTGGCGATTGGCAAAGCCACGATGAATAGTCCAGCGCCAACTGCTAAGGCAATCGAGCCAAAGAACCAGCAAATGCACTTGGTGATAACCCCGCCATCCATCTTAAACAAGGTCCAGCCAAGAGCCAGCAGGTAAACGGCAGCCAGGTAGATAAAACTAGTGTAGCGTCATGATGATATTTT
>NZ_KV793090.1:0-21998 GCF_001808415.1 Lactobacillus sp. HMSC08B12
TCAATTTATTCTTGCAATTGGCGGTTTTTTACTTTTTTCTTTTTGAATTACAAAAGCGCTTTCTTACTCGTTTGCTCCTCGACAATCTCAATCGCCAATTGGCAGCGGTCATAAACATCCCGCGCACTTAGCTGCAGGCCTTCAGCCAGCCACTCGTACAGGATCGCGTAGATGATATGGGCAGCATTGTTCAAGGTCTTAATCGAATAATCCCCGCTTAAGGAATGAGCATCAACATAGCAAACTGTCTTCTTTCGCAGCAGCCATTCAACCTTCTGCGGAAAACGGGTCGCAAACTCCTTGCCCTTGATTTTCCCCTTCTCCGCATCAATCAAGGCCAGCAGGTTCAAAATGAAACAGCGGTCTTTTTCCATATAGGTCAATAGCCTCTTAAGGCCATTGCCATAATCACTGGTGGCAAAGTACAAGTGCTGGTCTAGCTTCTTTAATAGTAATTCCGCACTGAGCTGCCGCATGCTGCCATAGTGGGCGTAAAAGGTTGGCCGTGAGCAGGCAGCTAGCTTGCAAAACTTCTTGACGTTGATCTCACTGCCCCTCTCGCTGTCCAAGACCTGGGCCAGGATCTGATTAGCTTCCAAAAGTTTGATACTGGTAATCATTTTTACTACCTCCGTTCGTGACACATTATCTGTGCCAGGAACTTTTTTTGCAGCCGGCAGCGGTAAAAGCCTGGTCTGGCGCGATTTCGACTTTATTACGATTTATTCATAATGAAAAAACGGCAGCGCAGCAGCCCCCAGCCCCATTTTCTTTCCGAAAACAAAAGCCAGCCCTGACCCTTCCTTGTCAGTGCTGGCTTTCTAGTGCTGTGTTGTTGCGTTTTATCTTCCGCTTTCGCCTCATTCGCTGTTTTCTACTCACTTTTCACCTATTATCTTATCATAAAATTTATACCAAGTTTAGCCAACTATTATATTAATTTTGCTAAGATTTTTTCTTTTAAGAAAGCCCCCTCATCCTTTGCTTCTCTAGCCCTCCTTCCCTTTTGATTCACTTTGAACATTATTTCCCACCTGTTATTTTCCCGAAAAAAAGACCCACCCGCCTTGGGTGAGTCAAAATCTTTAAGCTTGTGGTTCTCTCCATTCGCCGCCTTGAGCTAGCTGCTGCTTGCCAAGTTCATTAATGATCACGGAAATGTGTTCCTTTGGTGCACCGGTGTCTTCAGAAATCACGCGGGTCACGTCCTTCATCATCTTTTCCAGTTGTTCTGGCGTCCGGCCAGCCAAGAGTTCAATGTGTACAAATGGCATTGTTCTGCTCCTTTTTTCAAAAACAAGTAACTTTTCCTACATTATACCTGCTTTTTCCGAAAAAAGTATCTGCCAAAGCTACTTTACCAAAAGTTCCTTAATTGCCTGGTCCAGCGGAGTCAAGCCGCCCAGAACTTCTTCCAGGTCGCTGCTTTCTTCAGTTAATGAGCCATCATCAATTGGCTGCTGGAAGGCAGCGTACATTTCCGCCGTATCATGATCCAAGCCCAGGCCTTCCAAGGCCTTCACATATTCGTCCTGGCTGACCTGCTCGGCTGCTGCTGCTTCACCAGTTGCCACGTTCAAGGCCGCTGCCAGGTCCTGGTAGCTCCGCTTCGGGCCGGCAAATTCGTAAACTTCCTTTGGATCATCACTGGTCAAAACCTTAACCGCTGCCGCAGCATATTCACTTTCCGGTGCCCAGCCGGCAAAGTTGTTAGCCCAGTAAAGCCGGTTTGCCGGACCTGGAGCAAGGAAAGTCATTTCGTTTTCTAGGTACCAGTTGTTGCGCAGGAAGGAGTGCTTGAGGCCGCTCTCCTTAAGTAGCTTTTCCGTCAGCTTGTGGTCAGCTGCCAGCCAGTTGTCGCTTTCACTGGCTTTCGGGAAACTGGTGTAAGCCACGTAGCCAACGCCGGCATTCTTAGCAGCTTCAACCACATTCTTGTGCTGGTCAGCTCTAGTTACTGCCCCGCCTGGCTGAGAGGAAATAAAGAGCAACTTGTCCACGCCAGCCAGGGCCTTTTCTACAGCTGCTTCATCGCCGTAGTCAGCCTGGCGGATTTCAATTCCAGCTGGCAAAAGCTGCTTCCCCTTTTCTTCGTTGCGGACGATCGCCACTACATTTTCTTCCCCAACTGCATCAACCAAATTCTTGACCGCGGTCTGGCCGAAGTTGCCAGTAGCCGCTGAAATAGCGTACTTCATAATTGCCTCCGTTAGTTTCTATTTCGTTTACTTGTTATTTTTAAATCTACAGTAATTCTAGCACATGTATTTTTAAAGTCAACATCCATTTCCATAAAAAAACGCCAGCTTTCGCTGACGTAATTAAGCAAGCTGCCCGTCTTCTTTTATCTGGTCGACAATTTCCCGCAGGCTGATCTCCCGCATCTTGGCAAAAGCCGCCTCTTCCACTTCCGCGTAGGCCTTAGCCAGCGGCCCTTGAATGTTGCCGCCAACCGGACACTTTTGCTCCGTGTCTTCATCGACGTGCAGCAAGTGGTGGTCCATACCGACTGCCGCGAAGATATCGTAGAGGCTGATCTCTTCCGGCTTCTTGGCCAGTTCCGACTCAGCGCTCCCCTGCTTGGTCTTCAAAAGCCCTGCCTTGCGCAGGTCCATCATCAGACTCCGCACCATGCTGGGATTGGTCACGATGCTACGCGCGATCGCCCGGCTGGACAGGTCATCATCGGGAAAAATCTCGATGTAGACCAGCAGGTGGACCGCGTCACTCAATTTATGGGAAAATTTCATTTTTTACCAGCTCCTTTTTAAAAAAGCCTGTTTCCTTAATCTTAACAGCTTTTCCGGCAATTTGCCACTTTCGCTGTGTTCCACGTGAAACTACCGCTGGCATTTCTCCCGTAAAAACTTGATCAAGTCCGGGCTGCAGTTTTTCTTCAAAAGTAGCATGCCCTGGTCCGGAGCCGGCATCATGATGATTTCCTCGTCAGTTTCAACATAGCGGGTGATCTGGTCATAGCGGTATTCCCCGTCCCCCCGGTTGGTCAAAACCAGGAAGTGGTCCGGGTAGAATTCGTAGCGCACGTAGTCATCCTTGATGGCTGGCATGCCCGCGTAAATCTTCTTCAGCCGCCGCTTGTAGAGGTAGACGAGTGCCGCCGGGTAAAAAGCAATCACCAGGGCAAACATGACCGTGAAGTCATACTGCTTCAAGGCGAAAGCCACCGCTCCGGCCGCGATCCAGATTGCTTCCGCGATCATGATGATCCGCCGCCGGCTCTTTTCCGTCACCTTCATGGCCATCCTGGTGTACTCGTTCAAGTCCATGTGAATCTCGCTGATATATAAGGCTTGTGCCATCTGCCTCACGTCCTTTCTATTAAAAATTATAAGCTATTCTTCCCTGCCCGTAAAAAAAGACGCGCCATCGCGCGTCTGCAGATTAATACTAATACTTGTCTTCCTTGCTCTGTTCATAAGTTTCGGCGATTGCCAAATTGTAGTATGGTATCAGCCAGATACCCAAAATTCCCAGGGTAAAGGCGGTCAAAATGTCCCAGCCTAAGAAGGATAAATTAAGGCAAAGTAGCTTCCAGACCCGGCCCTTGGTCAGCTTCCAGCCAGCCCCGATTTCTGCCCAGACTGACCGCTTCTGCCCGGTCCGCACATCATCGTCGATCACGTAAACGACATAGGTCAGCCGCAGCTCAATCCAGACCAGCAAAACGACCAGCAAGGTCAAAAGAATGATGCTTACCGCTACCGGTACTTGCGAAATCACTAACCCAACGATCACCGCGACAATCGCCAGCGTCACGGAAACGATAATTAAGGCTTCGATAACCCCGTAGACCGCCAGCCGGGCCAGGTGCCGCCCGCTCAGGCCGCACCAGGCATTTGGCTCTTCCCCGCCCTTTTGGATCTTATTCCGCCAGCGATCAAAGAAGATGTAGCCGTTAGCCGTCAAAAGCGCGGCCGCAATTTCCAAGAGAAAGAAGATGATATTAGCTCCAACCCCTGACTTGGAATCAGTGGCCTGGCCAAAGACATTCGGTATGATATTTGCCACAACCAGAAGCAGGCCCATCGGCATGTAGATCTTCTTCGGGATCTGCTTCAGGTTTTCCCGGGCCAGGGCCCGGATTTTCTTCGCTTTCATTGTTCTCTCCTCTGTAAAAAAGCTTTTATTATTTTTATCATTATTATAGCACTGATTGTTTCACATGTAACATAATTCTTTTCCTATCTTCCCCGCTGCTCTCTTGTGTTATGATGGTAAAAAATCTTTCCACAGTGAGGTCAAATCCATGGAACTTTCCCCATTAAGCCCGCCCCGGCTCGTCAGCAATCAGCAAGAAAACATCTGGCAAACCCTGCGCCGGCAGCTGCTGACCTGCCAGTCCTTTACCTGGGCCGTGGCCTTCATCACCGCCGACATGCTGCCCCCTTTCAAGCTGGTCATGGAAGACCTGCAAGCCAGCGGGGTCCGCGGGACCATCATCACCGGGACCTACCTGGCCTTCAACCAGCCCCGGGTTTTCGCCGAGCTCTTAAAAATTTCCAATCTTACCGTCCGGATCGTGGACGGTCCCTTCCATGCTAAGGGCTATCTTTTTGACCATGGGGACTGGCAGACCGCCGTCATCGGCAGCGCCAACTTCACCCGGTCCGCCCTCCTGGCCAACCAGGAATGGTGCCTCAAGGTCGATTCCCAAACCGATTCGGCCTTGCCCCGGCAACTAGCTGCGGCTTTAGCGGACTTGACGGGCAAAAGCCAGCCCCTGACTTACACCTGGCTAGCTGACTATGAAAAAAGCTGGCAGCCGCCAGCCAAGCCTGTGTTACACGTGAAACAAGAAAAGATCGTTCCCAACCAGATGCAGGCAGCCGCCCTGGAAAATCTCCAAGCCTTAGTCAAAAGCGGCGCCCGCCGGGCCCTTGTCGTTTCTGCTACCGGGACGGGGAAAACCTACCTGGCGGCTTTGGCGGTCAAAGACTTTGTCCCCCGCCGCTTCCTCTACCTGGTCCACCGGGAAGAGATCGCCCGCAAGGCCCTTGAGACCTTCAAAAAGGTTATCGACGGCAAGGACAGCGACTTCGCCCTTTTGACCGGGACCAGCCACCAGCAGGCCCGCTACACCTTCGCGACCATCCAGACCGTTTCCCAGGACCAGTTCCTGGCCAGCCAGGCTGCTGATTTTTATGACTACATCTTGATCGATGAAGCCCACCGGTCCGCCGCGCCCAGCTATCAAAAAGTTCTCAGCCACTTCAGCCCGGCCTTTTGCCTGGGTCTGACAGCCACGCCGGAGCGAATGGACCAGCAGGATATTTTTGCCCTCTTTGACTACAATTTAGCCTACGAGATCCGCCTGGCTGATGCCCTGGAAAGCAAAATGCTCACGCCCTTCCACTATATCGGTATCCGCGACTATGAAATTGACGGCCAGACTTCTGATGACTTCAGCGACCTCCGCTGGCTGGGCGCGAAAAAGCGGGTCAGCTACCTCCTTAAAGAACTGGATTATTACGGCTATAGCGGTCCCCGCCCCTGCGGCCTGGTCTTCTGCAGCCGGCAGGAAGAGGCCCGGCAATTGGCGGAAGCTTTTACTCAACAGGGCCAGCCGGCCCAGGCCTTGACCAACCAGGATCCCCCAGCTGTCCGCCGGCAGGCGGTCAAGGATCTGGAAAGCGGCCGCCTCCACTACCTGGTGACGGTCGACCTTTTCAACGAAGGCGTGGACATTCCCGCCCTCAACCAGATCGTCATGCTCCGGGCCACCCAGTCAGCCACGGTCTTTATCCAGCAGCTGGGCCGGGGCCTGCGCCTCTACCCGGGCCAGGACTTCGTCACCGTCCTGGACTTCATCGGCAACTACCAGAACAACTACCTGATCCCCCTGGCCTTAGCCGGGAAAAAGCTCTCCCGCGACCAGCTGAAGTACCAGCTGCAAACCGTCAGCTTCGCCGGCCTGTCCACCATCAACTTCAGCCAGATCGCCAGCCAGGAGATCCTGGCCTCCCTAGACAAGGTCAAGCTGGACTCGCTCAAGCAGCTGCGGGAAGCCTACGCGGACCTGGCCCAGCAGCTGGGCCGGCCGCCCCTTTTGCTGGATTTCGCCAAAAAAGGGCAGGTTTCACCCCGCCTCTGGCTGGACAACAAGTCCCTGCCCCACTACGGAGCCTTCCTGGAAAAAATGGGCCAGCCTTGCCAGCTGTCCTCTTACGAAAGCCAGGTCCTCTCCTTCGTTACTAAGGAACTGGCCCCAGGCCAGCGGCCACATGAACTTTTGCTTTTGCAGGCCCTTTTGCCAAAAGGCCAAATCAGTCAGACAGACTTCCAAGCTCTGTTAAAAAATTACGGGGCCTACGACTCACCCGCCTTGGAAAAATCTCTGGAAGCCATCCTCTCCTTGGACTTCTATGATGTCAAAAGCGGATCAACTAGCCAAAAGGCCAAGTACGGCGGCGAGCCTGTCGCCTGCTTAAAGGACGGCTGCTGGTCCTTAAATCCTCAGATTGTCCAAGCTAGTCCCGCCTTCCTCCGCCTGTTTAAAGACGCGGTCGAAACTGGCCTCTTCCTCGCCAAAGAAAAAGACCCGACTCAAGACTTCACCCTCTACGCGGCTTACGACCGCAAGGAGGTCTGCCGCCTGCTCAACTGGCCACTAGACGTCAGCCGGCCCATGTATGGCTACCGGCTGAGTGGCAATGTCTGTCCGGTTTTTATCACTTATCAAAAAACTGACCAGGAGCAAAGAAATGCCCGCTATGACAACCAGGCACGCGGCCAGCGCCTGGCCTGGTATACCAGAACTCCCCGCCACCTGTCTTCCCCGGAAGTCCAGCAGCTCTTGCGGGGGACGGAATCTGGCCAGCAAGTCACCCGGATTCCGGTCTTCGTCAAGCGGGCGGATGCCTACGGCCCAAAGTTTTACTACCTGGGCTCAGCGAAAATCGACCCTGCCACGGTCCGCGAGGTAAATCTCAAGGGCAAGAGCGCGGTCGGCCTGGATTTGGTTCTGCCTGATCCCCTGCCAGCCAAAATCGCCGACCAGCTTTTCAGCAATTAAAAAAGGCTTCCCAGCCGGGAAGCCTTTTAGTGTGCCCGCTTCATGACGCGGACGGTAATATCTTTCAAGGCAAAGTAGAGGATCGGCGTGCAGACCGCGGTTGAACAGGAGTTGATCACCGTGGCCAGCAGGCTCAGGAAGGCCGCGACCAGGGCTGGCTGCAATGCCGTCCCGGCCATCAAGGCAGCCACGACCATCGTCGCGTAAGAGGTAAAAATCTTGGTTACCCCGGCGATGACCGCCAAAATAATGATGTTCTTCTTGCTGTCGTTGTACTTCATGCCCTTGTAGACCGCGGACAAAATGGCAGCCACGACTACGACTTCCAGCATAGTCAGCCAGCTGGTAGCCGCGTAGCCGTTGAGGATGTCAAAGCCGCCCAGGCCGATGATCCCCGCCAGGGCCCCGTTACGGAAGCCCAGGTAGAGAATGGCCACGGCCGTCAAGGTGTTGCCGAAGTGGATGAAAGGCCGGCCAACAACCGCCGGCAGCGGGATCCGCAGGATCCAGATGCCGATATAAATCATGGCCGCGAACAAGCCGGTCATCACGACTGCTCTTAAAGAATTCTGTTCATCGCGCAATTATTTCCCCCTCCTTAAAATAGATGATCAATGCACTAATTTTGCAATTGCTGCAAAAGCCAAGGCAGGGCCGCCGCGTAATTAGGGCCAAAGCGCTGGTCCTGGTCCAAATCAGTTGCCAGGATTGCCTTGGCCACGAAGTCCCCGGCCACGCCAGCTGCCTGTTCCAAGTCCAGCCCGTGAAGCAGGCCGGCCAAGAGGCTGCTGGCAAAAAGGTCCCCCGTGCCAAAATAGCTGTGCGGAATCCGGTCCTGGGTCCTTTCCCAAACCCGGCCGCCCCGGCTGAGCCCGTAAACCCCGATCCGGTTGTCGGCCAGGGGCACCCCGGTCAAAACCACCTGGGACAGGGCAAACCTCTGGGCCAGGCGCTGGGTGATCACGCAGGCCCGGTGGCTGTCAAACTCAGTAAAGTCCACCGGCTCATTCAAGAGCAGCAGGGCTTCGGTCAAGTTGGGCGTCAAAATCGTTGCCTGCCGGGCCAAGAGCTGCATCTGGACAACATAGCTGTCATCAAAGCCGCGGTAGAGACGGCCGTGGTCAGCCATAGCCGGGTCCAGCAGGATGAGTTTCCCCTGCCGGCTGTATTCTTCCAGCCCCTTCTCCCAGACCCGGCTGGCCGCCTGGCCCAGGTAGCCCAAATAGATGGCGTCAAAAGAGATCTTTTCCTTGTCCCAGTGCGCCCAAATATCTGGCAGACTGGCCGACAGGTCCAGGAAGGTGTTCTCCCCGAACCCGCCCGTATGCGTTGACAAAATTGCCGTTGGCAAAGCCGCGGTCTGCAGGCCGCTGGCCCCTAACACGGGCAAGGCGACCGCCAGCGAGACTTGACCAACACAGGATAGATCTTGACTGATCAAGACCGATTTCACTTTGGCTCCTCCTTATTGCTCAGTAGCTCTATTATATGCTTGCTTAAAAAATATGAAAGTAATTATTGCGAAACTTTTTTCTAATCTGGTAATAACTAGTATAACACGGGCATTTTCATTTTCAGAGCACAAGAAAAGCCAGTTGCTTAGAAGAACAACTGACTTTGGTTAGGAATGTGTTGTGTATGTATAAAATCAATGCAATGTTACATTGAGGAAAGAAAAATAAAAGAAATTTGGATGTTGCAACTTGCGGCTCTCCACAACCTCAAGCTACGAATCTAATATACAAGATAGTTGTGATGAAAATATGATCTTTTCCTTACGAATTTCAAAACAGCTATTATTTTTAAGCTGTTTACTTATGCGACTTACTTATTACTTAGTAAGCATAATTTAAACAGTCAGAAGTTCGTAAACGTAGCTGGTCTCGTTTTCCCGGTAGACCCCATGCAGGGTGCCGACCCGCTTAAAGCCGCTCTTTTCGATCAAGTGCTGCATGGGCAGGTTATCCTCATGGGTGTCGACTCTGACGGACTTGATGTCATTGAAGCCGCTGGCGAAGTAGTTGATCACTGCCTGGTAGAGTTGAGAAGCATAGCCGTGACCAGTGTGGTCAGAGTGGATAGCCACCCGGTGGATGGTAACGTAGTCATTCGTGTCGATTTGCCAGTGCCCGTCCAATTGATCATAAGCGTGGTCCGGCGCGGGAATAATGGTCAAGGTCCCGACTGTTTCCCCGTCGTCGGCCTTGGCCAGGTAGGCATAGCCATTCTCGATGTCCTGACGGACGTGGTCAG
Source organism: Lactobacillus sp. HMSC08B12 (assembly GCF_001808415.1). Lineage (NCBI taxonomy): Bacteria > Bacillati > Bacillota > Bacilli > Lactobacillales > Lactobacillaceae > Lactobacillus > Lactobacillus sp. HMSC08B12. The sequence goes on from NZ_KV793090.1 coordinate 9,287, forward strand.
GGTTCGGGTAGTCCCCCTGCCACTGGTCAATCCCGCTTTCTGCCAGCTGGTTGCGCCCGTCCTGCAGGATCGCCATCACCTGGTCAAAATCTTTCAATTCTGCTTTTCTAATCTGCATTTCCTATTCGCTCCCTTATCTATATTACTGGTTCAATGACAACGACAAAGGGTATTTTACATAAGTCGGCAGGCAAGCTCAAACGATCTGCTTAAAGGGAAGCCTTTTCAGTGCTAAAAACTGTAATATTATTTAAGAATTAGAAAAGGTTGTGTCAAGGTTTTGTAACATTGCAGTTATATAATGAAGATTGTTGCAAAACAAACCACTTATTTTGAGCATTTTAAATCACACACTTTTTTAATGGGAGTACCAGATACATGAAGTTTAAACACCTTAAACTGCTTGCGTTAGTCTCCACATTAACGGCAGCTGTAAGCATGAGCTTCGCCGGCCTGGCACAGGCCAGCACGACCAGCGCCAGCAGCCGTTCTTATGGGGTTGACGTGTCAAGCTACCAGCCAACCAGCACGACCAAGTACAGCAAGGCGGGCGCTCAGTTCGTCATTGTCAAGGTCAGCGAAGGCACCAGCTACCGGAATCCAAACGCCAAGGCACAAGTAGCCAGCGCCAAGGCCAACAAACTGTTGCCAATGGCCTACCACTTCGCCAATTTCGGTTCCAGTTCATCCAGAGCTAAGAGTGAAGCGGACTACGCTATCGCCAGCGCCAAGGCAGTCAGCCTGCCAGCAGGCTCATACCTGGCTTGTGACTGGGAAACCAGCGGCGGCAACTCAACCAGCGGGAGCAGAAGTGCTAATACCAGCGCCATCATGGCCTTCATGAAGAAGGTTAAGGCAGCTGGCTACCAGCCATTGCTCTACTCTGGTTCTTACCTTTTGAACAACGCGATCAACATGAGCACGGTTACGGCAACCTACCCTAACTCATTGTGGGTAGCCTACTACACCAGCTCAGGCCGGATCGACGCGCCAGACTTTTCATACTTCCCGTCAATGAACGGGGTCATCATCTGGCAGTTCACTGAAAACTGGAAGGGGCTGAATGTTGACGGGAACATCTCAGCTCTGCCTCTGTCAATCAGCTCCAGCTCATCATCCAGTTCTTCATCAAGCCCATCTAAGACGCCAGCCAGTCAAGCACCTGTAAGCAAGACTAAGAAGAAGATCATGTCTAAGTCTTACGTCTACACTTCCGCCGGCAAGAGAACCGGTGCTTACAAGAGCGCGTACACTTACGTTTACGTGATCGGCGGGATCGTCAAGATCGGCAGCAACAACTACTACAAGATCGGGACCAACCAGTACATCAAGATCAACAACGTTGATGGTACTGCCCGCAAGCTGGTTCACAATGCTTGGACTTACAATAGCAAGGGCAAGCGGGTGAAGTCAGTTGCTACCTTAAAGAAGGGCAAGCAGGTCTTCACTTACGGCGGCAAGCGGAAGATCGGTAAGAAGACTTACTACCGGATCAATGTCGGCCGTTACATCAAGGCAGGCAACGTTAAGTAAGCCGGATCGCGAATTAATTTTAGAAACAAACAAAGCTCTAATTGCCACAGAGGCAGTTAGAGCTTTTTTCATAAAAAATTAGCGGTAATACTTGGTCAGCAAAAGGAGGGATAATTCGACAATCGCATTGCTTCGATTGCATCAAGCCATGCACTCATCGCTGCTCATAACTTAGGCATCCTCCAGTTACTTCTTACTCCTTGTCAACCAACCTCGGACTGAAGTCCGAGGCTTGCAAGTCGAGAGATGCCTAAAGGCGTCCCAGCTCACACTAGTCAGATACAGATGATTTGCGGGTGCAGGGATCATCCAATTACCAAACTTATATTAGAGAGCCTCGGGTTGCCTGGGGCTCTTTCTTTCTACTATAGACTGTGCGATTTGCTTCAGCTTGCAGCTTCCGAATCGTACGGTATTATCTTGTATTCTTGATCCGAAAGCTTGGCAATTCCTTTCTCCAAGATATTCAGAGCCGCGTTGTAGTCGCGGATGTGGTGTGTCCCGCACATTGGGCAGTCCCACTCCCGGTCCTTCAAAGTCAGCTTCTCATGGCCGTTGTGGCCCATGATTGACCCACAGCTGCTGCAGCGCTGTGTCGTGTTGCGCTTGTCGATTTCCAAATAGGTCTTGCCATAGAGGTCTGCCTTGTATTCAAGCATTCTCTGAAAGCTGGTCCAGCCCGCGTCTGAAATCGACATGGCCAAGGCATAATTTTTTAACAGATTCTTTCCTCTCAGATTCTCAAGCACAACTACATCGTGGTTATTGATGTATGCCGTGCTGAGCTTCTGAAGGAAGTCATCTCTTTGATTGCGAACTCTTCTTTGCAGGCGAGATGTCTGAAGACGGGCCTTTTGATAGTTTCGGCTTTGCCAGAGCTTCCGGCCTTCTTTTTTGGCCCGGGTCTGTCTTCTTGATGCCCGTCTCTGAAGCCTCTTCAAGCGTTTCAAAGACTTGCGGTAGAAGCGTGGATTGTCCACGACCACCCCGTCTGAATCAGTCAAGAAATTGTCAAGATTGAGGTCAATGCCGGTCGTCTTGTCCGTCTTCGGCTTTTGGCTCTTGAAAGGAACCACGTCGCCAATCTGAAGGGACAGGTAGTAGCCAGAGGCATCGTACTTGATAGTGGCAGTGCCAATTCTAAAGTTTGGATTGTGGGCAAGAACCTTGCGGTAGCTTGATCCACTGATTCTGATTCTTCCCAGCTTTGGAAGCTTGACGTGCTTCATGTCAAGAAAGCGCACCGTCCCAGAAAACGGAGTGCAGTTTTCTATATTCTTTTTCTTGCTGTCGTATGAACAAGATGTCTGATAGCCGTCATTCACGCCCTTCTTATGGAATTTTGGCCGGCCAGAAGAGTGCACCTTGAAGTACATGTTCCAGGCAGCACTGTAGCAGCGCTTCGCTTGTGCGATGGTCAAGCTGTCCACGTCTTCTGAGTTCATGTAGAAGTAGTACTTGGAAAGCTTGCGTTTGCGCTCTTCAAGTGCTTTGATTCTGTCAGCTACGAGCTTGACGTAAGTATTGACCTTTTTAAGCTGATTCAGCTCAGAGTTGATGACGATCAGCTTGTTGTAGACAGACCGGCTGACGCCGCTGTTGATGGCGATCAGTCTTTTCTGCTCATTGCTTGGATAGATCCGCATTTTGAGGCCAAGATGATATGGCAGCTCGGTCATGGGAATTATCAGTTTTTCGCGCTGCTTCTTTTCGTCTTTGACCTTAGCTATCTTTTTGCTTTTTGAAGCCTTAGCTTTTTCCTTCTTTTTGGCCATCTTTTTCATCTCGATTCTATGCTATAATTGTAGCACAAAAGGTGATTCAATGCCCGCTTTTTATATGGCCTAAAGCTTAGGGCAAGTAAATAAGGAGAGATTTGCAATGGCTGATAAGATACAAGACGCGGTATACGCGCAGCGTTATGTTTACAACTGTCACTATCACTTGATCTGGTGCACCAAATACCGCAATCAGGTATTTACAACTGAGGACCTGGCAAGCGAGATGAAAGAGCTCATTCTCAAAGCAGCATCCAGAAATGACATAAGAATTGAGAAGCTGGAAGTCATGCCGGATCACGTTCATGCCATGATATCCTTTAGGCCATCCAAATCTATCAGTGAAGTGGTGAAGGCACTGAAGGGGAATACTGGATATGCGTTTTTGCGCAAGCATCCAGAAATCCGAGAGCAGGAATGCTGGGGCGGACATTTATGGTCATCAAGCTACTACATAGGGACAGTTGGAAACATGTCAAAGTATACCGTAGAAAGATACATCAACGACCAGATCTACAACGCAAAAAAGGCCGGCAAGCCCTATCCATCCACCCATTAAAATAGATGGAATTCCGGGCTTGCCGGCCAGTGAATTGATCATTAAAAGATCTGACGATTTGCGTGCTTACAGCAATGACTATCACCGCGACAGTGTAAATGCTACTCCAAAGCTTTTCGCTTTCCCAAACATTTCAATTGCTGCCGCGGAATGCTCACCAAAAATCATCATGCCATAACTATAGTAGAGAGAATGGAGAGTTATGAAAACCAAGCCTACTACTATGATTAACAGTACTTCTGCCAGCCAGGTAAAATATTTTTCTAACATCGCTACTGCTCTTCCCGCAGCTGGCTCCGCTTATTGAAGTAGTTGCGGTAGGACAGGTAGCCCGCGATCACGGCGCCCAGGCCAGTCGCTGACAAAAGCATGAAAGTGACCATGATCTGGTACTTGATTGCATAAACTGGATCCACGCCGGCAAAAATCAACCCGGACATCATCCCCGGCAGGTTGACCAGCCCCACCGTCTTAGCTGAATCGATCGTCGGCTGCATGGCAGTCTTGATGCTCCGCCGCAGGATGGTCATGCTGGCCGTCTTCACGTCAGCCCCGAGGGAGATTTTTTCCAAAACCTGCTGGCGCTGGTCATGGAAACCCGTGGCTAAAACCTTATAGCACAGACCCATAGCCACCATCTCATTGCCGGCGATCATCCCCGTAATCGGAATGATCTGCATCGGCTTCAGCTTCACCGTCTGAGTCAGCAGCAATACGCCCAAGGTGATGTAAGTCCCGATCAAAAGGGCTATGATTGACTGCCAGAGCTGGCGGTTCGGGTTGGGATCCCGCTTATTGGCGTTCCAGGCCGCGTTAAAAATGATAAATAAGGTCATCAAGAGGGTCAAAAGGGCATTGTTGACCTGCATGATGAACTTCAAGACGTAGCCGACAATGACCAGCTGGACGATAGCCCGGCCCACGCTGTAAAAAATGTCCCTGGTCAAGCCCAGCTTTTCCTTCCAGGAAATCGCCACGGATACCAGGACAAGGGCAAAAGACAAGATTAATGACAGATCGCTGACAGCTATTGCTTTCATTTCAAAACTCCTCCTTTTTCCATGTGCAGGAGCTGCTTGGAAGCGGCCAGCTCCTCTTGGTCGTGGGTCACCTGCACGATCGTGGTTCCCTCCTGGTGCACCCGGGCGATCAGCTGGTGGACGATCCGCTTGCTCTCTTCATCCAGCCCGGTCGTCACCTCATCCAACAGGAGGACCTCCGGCCGGAAAAGCAGGTTGCGGATCAAAGCCACCCGCTGCTTCTCCCCGCCAGACAGGGTGGTAATCTTTTTATCCAAATAGTCAGCTGGCAAATCTACCTGCTTCAAGGCTTCCTGGGCCCGCTTTTCAGCAAAGTCTTGCTTGCGGATGGCAAAAGGCAGGGCCAGGTTGTCCTTAACCGTTTCGTCGAACAAGGTTGGCTGTTGAAAGCAGTAGGACACCTGCCGGCGGTACTGGACCAGATCCAGGCTATCAAGATTTTGCCCCTTGTAAAAAATCTCCCCCTTATTAGGTGAGATCAAGCCCGCGATCAGCTTCAAAGTCGTGCTTTTCCCGCTGCCCGACGGTCCGGTCAAGGTGAGGTAGTCCCCCTCCTCCACGGCAAAGGAGACGTCTTGCAGGATTTCCTGGTCACCTGCCCGGTAGGACACCTGCTTGAGTTCAATGAGTGCCATTTTCTTCCTCCTGATTTCTGTAATTTTTATACTGCAGTTACATTATAGTCCAAAAAGGATGAAGCAATTTTTATAAAAGCTTGAAGGATTTTAGGCAAGAAAAAACCGCCACCCTGCAGGTGACGGTTAAAATATGCTGACTAGAGGATTCGAACCTCCGACCCCTTCATTACTAGTGAAGTGCTCTGCCAACTGAGCTAAGTCAGCGACTCTTGTGCCTTAACACAGTTATTAATTAAACCATAAAATCGTGTCCTTGACAAGAGCTTTCGCGAAAAAAGTTGATTTTTTAGGCGGATAGTTTAATTTCCCGGTCAAACAGGTCCCGCTCTTCTTTAGTCAGATTGTGCGCGATCAAAACCACCGTCTGTTTAGACTGGAGCAATTTGTCCAGGATTTTCCGGCCAGCTGCTTGGTCGATCGCGCTGGTCCCTTCATCAACCAAGAGAAGCTGGCTGTCACGAACTTCCGCGCGGGCCAACACTACTTTCTGCTTCTGCCCGCCAGACAAATTGTCCCCTGCCAAGTCAACCGGCGTTTCCAGGCCTTGAGGCCAACTATCAACTGCCTCAGACAGCTGGGCGTCGGCCGCGCTGGCCTTCGCCTTTGACTCAAGCTCTGGATCAAACATGGTGATATTGTTCATGACGCTGCTTGGCAATAAGACCGCCTGCTGAGGCAGGTAGCCGATTTTCGTCCGGTCAGGCTTCACCTTTTTTCCAGCTTGGTCAAAAAAGCTGATCTGTCCTCCACTGGCCGCTGCTTCCCCTACCAGGAGCTTAAACAGAGTCGACTTGCCAGTCCCGTTGGCCCCGGTCAAGAGTACTTTTTCCCCCGGTTTGACTTGGATATCTGGATACTTGATTTCGTGTCCATTGGCAAAAGTCAGCCGCAGATCCTTTACAGAGAAGGCAGCTGGCGCTGTCCCCCCTTCTTCCGCTTGAGCCAGTGGCTGCCGCAAGTCCAGAATCTTTTCCCGCAAGCCGCGGCTGGCAACCAACTGCCCCCGGTAATTGGCAATGTTCATCAGAGAGCCAAACAGGTACAAGCTGAAGTCATTTACCGAGGCAATCAAGCCGAATTCGAGCTGCCCGCGCGCTACCAAATAAGCAGTCAGCAGGAAAATCAGCGTGTTCCCCAAAGAATAAATAGCTTGATTAAGGTAGTCCAGTTCCTGGTCAGCTTTCTGCTGCTTTACATAAGCAGACTCTAACTCGCGGGCATCAGCATGAATAATGCTTAGGAATTTTTCCCCGACCGCGTAGCGGCGCAAAGTATCAATGCCATTGAGCCAATCGGCCAGAGTCTGCAGATATTTCCGGTTGCTGGCCGAAATTTTGTCAGTAGCTTTTTGCAGTGGCTCGTCAAGTACGCGTGGCAAGTACATCTGCAAGGCGCTTACGGCAATAACCAGTAAGAGCAGGCTCCAGCGGAAAGACGCCAGAGAACCGGCAACCAAGGCCAGCAGGACGGCCGAGTGAACGATGCCGCCAATAGAATCAGCATACTGGTCCTTCAGCATTTCCAGGTCATTGGTCAATTCACTTTGAAGATTTTCCTTTGTCCCAGCCGCTTCAGCATAAGCGTGGGCAAGAACCTCCTGCCGGATCTGGTGAAAATACTTTTCAAGGTGCAGTTCCCAAAAATAATCGGTCACTTGATCCAGCAGGCTGCCAAGCAAGAGCAAGAAAAGCTGCAGAACCGCAAACAGCAGAAATTGCTGAAAATGCCGGTCTTTTATCGCGCTGAACTCCCAGGTCAAGGCAAAAGCTGCCCACGCCGTCAGCAGGGCCGTCAATGCCCGGGCCAGCAGTAATGCCAGAAAGCGGCCGGGGTTTAGCCGAAACAAATCCTTAATTTGCAAAATCTTCCCCTTCTTTCAAATTGATCACTTGATCAAATCGCTCCCGCTCTTCGAGCGGTAAATTATGCCCAACAAAAATCAAAGTCTGTTTCCGCCCCAGCAGAAGTGGCAAAATTTTCTGCCGGCTGGCCTGGTCAAGCGCGCTCAGCGGTTCATCCATCAAGGAGAACTTTTTATGACGCAGGAGGCCGCGGGCCAGGAAAATCTTCTGCTTCTGCCCGCCAGACAGGTCTGCCTGCTGGGGACTGACCTCACGGTCGAGGTCAACTGCCTTAGAGAAGTCCCGGTCTAAGCCAACCTTTTTCAGTACCTCCGCCAATTTACTTTGCTTTTTGGCATCATACATGGTGATATTGTCAGTGACTGTTCCGGGGAAAATCCAGCCAGCCTGCGGCAGATATTCAAAGGACCGGGCCGGATTTGGGATTTCCTTCCCTTCAGAATCCAAATATGTCAGCTGGCCTTTGCTCGGCTCAATTTGGCCAAGCAGAAGTTTAAGCAAGCTGCTTTTCCCGCAGCCACTTGGCCCGGTAAGTAAGACCTTCTCTCCTGCCTTGATCGTAAAATCTGGATATTTAATCACTTGCCCGCCCAAGTTCACTTCTATCCCCCGGCCGATAATCGTTTGGGGATCTTCCGTCTTCGCGGCCGCTTGAACTTGCAAATGCTGGAGCATGGTTTCGTTCAACTTAGTCGTTGATTTTGCCGAAATGTAAGCCGAAAACGCCTCTTGCAGGGAACTGAAAACGCCATTGGCTAAATAGCCAGCAGCGATGATTGCCCCGAAAGCCACCTGGCCCCTGAAGTACAGTATTCCCGCCAGAAAAGGGACTCCCACAATCCCGATATTGTCGACTATTTCTTGCGTGAATTCCGCGACTGACAGGCAAGCTTGCCGCTTGATCCGGGCGTCCTCCAATTTTTGGCTTTCCTCACCAAGCTGCCGGCACAATACCTTTTTTAAAGAAAAACGCCGCAGTTCCTCAATTGCTGCCAACCACTGGTCCAGTGCCTGCAAGTACTTTTGGTTGCGGTTAACCACGGCTTCAGTTGCCGCGCTGCTTTTTTCTTCAAAGAGCTTCGGCACAAAAAGAGCCACAATAGCGATTGCCCAAGCACAAAGAACCAGTTGCCAATTAAAGGAAAGAATTGCCACACTGACAAAAAAGGCGTAGAGCACATTGTTGACGAAATAATAGATGCTTTGCCAATAATCTTGGTTAATCACCTGCAAATTATTGACCAAGTCATTCTGCAGATCAGCTGTCGGCCACTGATCATTGCTGTCATAGTAGGCCTGCAGCAAATTTTGCCGGTAGCTGTCGATTGCTGCTTGACTCTGCTGGCTGAACAAGTAGTTGTTTACCGCCAAAAGCAGGTTGCCAAACAAATCCAAAGCCAATTTAAGTAGGGCCAGGCCGAAAAGCCAGGTAAATTTTCCACCAATCAAGCTGTTCAGCTGCGGACTGATTAAGTACAGACTGTAGGCTGACACAGCTTGAAACAAGACGCTCAGCGCCAGCAATACGGCCGCCCGCGGCCGATTAGCTTTCAGCCATAATTTTAACAATTTACTCCTCCTTATCCCGCTACAGAAACATTAATCTTCAAGATTGTCCATCCATCAAAATCTATCTGAATAGCATCTTTCGGAATTCGAATTCCAGTTAGAAACATAATTGCGTAGTAACTAGCCATGCCCGCTGCCATTGCTGTTACAGACGAGATTGCCGCCATTGGAAAACTATTGTCAATTATGCAGTCTTTTGTAATCTGTTCCTTACCTAAAAATTCACTGTAATCTCTTGTTACACCTGGAATTTTAGGATACACATTTGTTGCAGTTGAAGCGTAGCTGCTAAAAATCACAGCTTTTTTAGTCTTGTTAGAAACTTCATCAAACCAGCTGTCTAACTCTGCTGGTTGATCCATCGAATTTACAATCAGATTGGTTTCAGCATTAATATTCGCTTCAATATCAGCTGGCCCTGTAATCTTACAATGTACAGTCTCCACACTAACAGTGCTGTCTATCTTTTTTAAGTAATCTGAACACGCCTGTATCTTAGCTTTATTTATGTCGCTTTCCACATAAGCCGTTTGTCTCGTGAGATTTGATTCTTCCACTGTATCAAAATCAACCAGTTTGATATTCTTTACTCCTGCTCTAACCAGGTATTCAGCCATTGCAGATCCAATCCCGCCAACTCCAAACACAGCTACTTTTGCTTTCTGCAATTTTTCTTGGTATATATTTGGATCAACATTGTCAGACGTGTCCATCCATTCAAAGAAGCTGATATTTCTGGAATATTTTGAGTTATCGCTATACGAATTAGTAGTAATTAAGCCTAAAGACCGAAATTTCTCAATTATATTGATCAGTTCTTGATCTGAAATCTTCAAGTCTTTTCTATCCAGTTCCCCGTTTAAGTATTTAATGACTTTTTCATTCAACTCGGTATCCGGTACTTTTCTGATTAAGCCTTTATTCCCGATACCAAACACAATTTGATCTCCATTGACCAGAGGTTGTAAAGTCCTTTTAATATGTAAATCCATGCCCTCTCCTCCATATACAAAAAGCGCCAAACACAATTAGTGCTTGACGCTACAAAATTAAGCTATCTTGTACCACAGCCCTTACGCCAACCGATTCTATCACTGTTGCTAAATTCAACGCGCATTTTCCACATCTCCTTTCTAATAATTTCCTTTGCTGTTATTTATGTTGATATTCTAGTGCTTAAAAATGAGAAAGTCAATACTTTTTAATAAAAAAATAATCTTGTTTCATCCACTACTGAAACAGCTTAAAAAGGAGCTCGCCGATCCCAAAATCGCTGATTTCGTGCCCCGTGCAAAGACTGCTGAGACTGCTTGCCGGCGTGATCTCTTTACGGGACAGTCGCTTAGCTTTTCTTTCAACCATTTTTTCAAAATCCAAAATTACATTGTCCATGCTTCTGACTAAAGGCCAAGCCGAAGTTCCCGTTTTCCAAATATGGAATCAGCCTTTCAAGACCTTGCGGGTTTACGCCAAAAATAAGGTCTTCGATTGCCTGGGCACCCTCAAGGATTATGAAAAAAGGTATCCAAGCTTGGTCCCTGCTGACCGGCAAAGCTTGATAAACCTGGATGCAGTGCAAAATTACGACGAAAAAAAGGGCGTTGTCCATTCCGTAGCCGTCCGGCGGCGGCGGTCAATCATGCTAAAATTGAATGCCACAAAAAAAGAGCCGTGATCAGCTCTTTTTTTGTATTTAACCTAACTCGCGTGCATTCAATATAGTGTCATGACGACATTCATTGTGCTATTTTTTTCTGCATAAACTAAGTATTCTTCTTAACTCAATCACCGTAAAACTTAAAGTCAAAACACACATACTCAAAGGAGCCAACGAATTAGATGCGGCAGATTCTCCAAATATCATTGGTCCTACAATGTTCTGTAATTGCCCCCCTAAGTTTATTGCACTTAAATCTAATGTTAAATATTTAGATCTACTAAATTCAACCATATAAACAGCTAGTGCTGCGGAATCATTCAACGACTCAATTATGTCCTGACAGTATTTTTCCATTAATTTAAGATCTTTGGTACTTACTGCCACGTTCATCTGGCTTTGATACCGCTTCTCAGCCTTATTTTCTGCCGAATCGTACGTTCCTTGAACCAGCTTGCCAAATTCGACAAGGTCGATTTGCCGCGCGAATAATATTTTGAACAAGCTTTCCGCGTTAATTCGATTTTTCCACTTTCAACCTTTGCATAAAAAGGTCGGCTAAGGATGCCTTCGCACATTTCTTGCTGGGTCAACCCTAGTTCCAATCTTCTTTTACGCAGTGCTTCGCCAATTCTCATCAAATCTTCCCTTTATTAAACGATTCCATATTTTCTGCTGCTGACTTATCATTCTGATAAACTGTCAATAGATCTATATTACAAAAAAACTTTATTTATCTTTGCAAAACGCTGATAAATAAAGTTTAATCGTAAACAAGAATCTGTATAATGCTGACTAGAGGATTCGAACCTCCGACCCCTTCATTACTAGTGAAGTGCTCTGCCAACTGAGCTAAGTCAGCAACTCTTGTGCCTTAACACAGTTATTAATTTAATCATTAATTGCAGACTTTTGCAAGTCTTTTTGGAAATTTTTTATTTTTTCGGCTTATTTGCGCCGAAAGAACTAAAATCAGTAAGGAGGAAAAATATGGAAAAATTTACCGGCATACCTGTCAGCTTTCAACTGGTCTGGCTTCTGCGGATCCTGCTGTCCGCCTTTTGCGGCGGCCTGATTGGCTTTGAGCGGGCAACACAGAGAAAGAGCGCGGGCCTGCATACTCACGTCGTGGTAGCCATTGCCTCCACCCTGTTTTCTATCGTCTCCAAGTATGGGTTCTACGACATGCTCACTTTCAGCAACGTTTCTTACGATCCATCGCGAATCGCCTCTTTGACGGTCACGGGAATCTCCTTTATCGGTGCCGGGACCATCATGGTCCATAAAGAGCAGATTTCCGGATTGACGACCGCCGCGGGACTCTGGGCCACTTCAGCCATCGGAATCGCGATTGGGGTCGGCCTTTACTGGGTTGGAATCGTGGCCGCCGTCCTGCTCCTGCTCGTGCAGCGCTTTTTGCGGGAAGAAACGGTCCTCAACCTGCTCCGCAAGGTCAGCATCAGCCTCTTGATCGAAGCCAGCAACACGCCCCATATCCTGGAAACCATTCAAAGCGAACTGGAAAAAAACGAGGTCCACCAGCTCAGCATCAAGATCATCAGCGTCTCTGACGACCATGTCCTTTTCAGCTGCGATGGCGAAATCGCCAGCCGGATCGATGAAAACCAGATCATCATGAACCTGCGCAAATACCCGGATATCAAGCGCATCACTTACTCGCCCGGCAGCAAGTAGCCCTCACGTGAAAAAACTGACAGAGTGATAAAATATTTCTCTATAAAGACTTAGCTGACAAGGAGGCATTCACAAGATCTTGTACTAAAAAAATTGAAATCATGTGTTTTTAATCGTGAATCGGGGCAAAGAAGTAGAAGATTGCCGCCAAAATCACCAAGTACGCTACTTGCACGCCAGCCGCGAGCTTAAGTGTCTTTTCCATCCCCTGCATGGCCGGATCCTGCCGTTGGCTGTACAAGTACACCAGTGGCAGCCAGCCCCAAAATGGCAGGACAAAGCTCAAGACCGTGAGCAGGGTCAGCCAGATTGACTTAACTGTTACAACTTTCATTCATCTCATCTTCTTTCATTTTGGTTCAGTATAAAAACTTGTGTAAA
>NZ_KV793091.1:0-11495 GCF_001808415.1 Lactobacillus sp. HMSC08B12
CAATGTCTTAACTTAATGACATTGCCCAGCGGTCCCACTTTTTTCTGTGTTTCTGAATTACTAATTAGCGATGTAGGCATACTTGAAGTTGTAGTAGGCGCCGGCACTGTTGTAGATAATGCCCTTGACCTTGCTCTTGATCATCCAGGCCTTGTTGGCTTGAGTTAAAGGAGTTACCCCCTGGTTGACCATCAAGATGTTTTCAGTCTTGGCCAAAAGCTTCATGCGGGCCTCCCCGGAACTGGTCTTAGATGCCGCGATCAGCTTGTCGTATTCCTTGTTGCTCCAGCTCCCGTAGTTGTAGGAGTTACCAGTCGTTTCACAGTCCAGGAAGGAGATCGGGTCAGCGTAGTCGGCGATCCAGCCGGACAAGGTGCATTCAAAGTTGCCGGCCAGGACCCGGTTGAGCTTGGTCTTGGAAGGGATGCTCTGCACCTTGTCGCCAAAAGCAGTTTCCAGCTGGCTCTGGACGAATTCCGCCAGTTTCTTGGAAGTATCGTCGTCAGAAGCCAAAAGGCTAAAGGGCAATTTGCTCAAGCCCTCTTCCTTCAAGCCCTTTTCGAAGTACTGCTTGGCCAGCTGCTTATTGTAGCTGGTGTACTTTTTAGCCTCGCTGCTGGCGGCCAGCTTGGTGAAGTCCTCACCGTTGACAGTAGTCAAGCCGCTGGAAGTAAAGGTCGTCGCTGCCTTGTAGGTGGCCCCTAATGTCTTGGACAGGCTGGACTGGTTGATGGCCATGGAGATCCCCCGGCGGAGGTTAGTACTCTTAAACTTGCTGTACTTCTTCAAGTTGAACTGGAGGTACTGGGTGTTGGCCACTTTTCTGATCGTGTAGCCCTTGGACTTGGTCAATTGCTTGGAGGCTTGGGCGTCCAGGATGGTCCCGTCCAATTTTCCTGCCTGGTAGAGGTTGTAGGCAGTTGACGGAGACTTTTGGACAGAGTAGTTGATCTGGGTCAGCTTGACATCCTTCTTGTCCCAGTAGTACTTGTTCTTGACCAGCTTCCAAGAGAGGTTGGAGCCAGTCCAGCCCTTGTGCACGAATGGGCCATTGTAGACCATGTATTTAGAAGCGGTCCCGTACTTGGACCCGTACTTCTTGACTGCCTGTTCATTTTGCGGGAAGAAAAGCGGGAAGGCCATCAAGAGCTTGAAGTATGGGATCTTCCACTCTAAGCTGACAACCAGCTTGTACTTGCCCACGGCTTTGATGCCCAGGGTGGAAGCCTTTTTCTTACCGGCGACGATCGCGTCAGCGTTTTTAATCCCGGAAAAAAGATAAGAGTATTCTGACGCGGTCTTGGGGTCAACCGTCCGCTTCCAGGAGTAGACAAAGTCCTTGGCGGTCAGGGCCTGGCCGTTGGACCATTTGGCATTCTTGCGAATATTAAAGGTCCAGGTCTTGCCATCTTTAGAAACGGTTGCCTTGCTTGCCAGGGCGTTTTTCACCTTGGCATTGTTGCCCAGGGTGTAGAGGCCCTCCATGACTTGGTTGACCTGGTTGAAAGAAACGTCGTCCATGATCTTGGACACGTCGATGGTGGACAGTTCCGCCTCTTCCATCCAGTTCAGCTTTTGATTGGCCGCGGTCTTGCTGGAACTTGCCCCGCAGGCAGCCAAGAGGGTTGACGTCATGACGGCCAGACCGCCCAGGATATTTTTGCTCTTTTTCATTTATTTTTTGCCTCAAATCAAACCAGACTGGTTCAAGGACGCGCGGTGAACCAGCACTACTGCCATTATTCCTAAACCTGCATGTCGCCTGTAGTTTCTCTCCTGATTCATCGCTTGTCACGCTCCTTTTATTGAGGTATAAATTAAGCTTTAAGTTTTTTTTCATTCTATCAGCTAGGGCGGAAATTGCACGCATCTTTTTGTGAAAAAACATTTTTTAGCAAAAAGGGCAGAAATAATGATAGTAAAATAGAAATAATCCAAGTAGTATTATCTGTAAGTAAATCGTAGTTTGACAAGTAGAGAGAATTAATAAATGACGACACGCGACAAATTGCTGGCAGAGAACTGGATAAAGAAAAAATCCGCTATTACATCATGCAGGACTTTCTCTATCTGAAGGACTATGCGGCTGGCAACGTCCACCTAATTGACATCTTCGTCGCCTGCTCCCGCTATGAGACTGACTTCTGGCAGATGGCCTGGGAGCAGAAGCAGTAGCAGACAATACTTTAAATAACGTAAAAAACGCGCCTGTGGAAATCCACAAGCGCGTTCTTTATTCTTGTCTCTACTTAAGCAGGTTCTTGGCCAATTCAAAATTGCCCAAGGTTGCCGAGCCGTTATTCGCAACCGCCGGCCGCACAATTAATTCATCGAGGTCTGGCGTTGCAACATAGTTGTTGTTGAATTTGGCAAAAAATTCCCGCACGCCTTCAAGATCAGCTTCATTTAAGACTGATCCGCCGACCACCATCACATCTGGCCGGGTGATTAAGTAGGCATTGAACAGGCACTGGGCAACATAGTATTGCACATAAGTGAAGACCTTGTCGCTCCGGTCCAGCTTTTCGCCCCTAATTCCCGTTCTGCCTTCCAGGCTTGGGCCGGCTGCCATCCCTTCCACGCAGGCGCCATGGAATGGACAGTGACCTTCATAGTCATCGCCTGGGTAACGGACAACTGGCATATGCCCCATTTCCGGGTGGTTGTTATAGCCGATAAAGTGGCCATTTTGGATAATACCGCCACCAATACCCGTCCCGATCGTGATGTACAGGTAGGTCTTTTCATTTTCCCGGCCGCGGGCAACATATTCCCCGTAGCAAGAGCCATTAACGTCTGAAGTCAGGTAAACAGGGATGCCGAGTTCCCGTTCAAAAGTCCCCCTCAAATCAGTCATCGACCAGCCTGGCTTTGGCGTCTTCAGAATATAGCCATTAGTCTTGGAGTTTGGGTTAATATCGACCGGGCCAAAAGAAGCGATGCTCAAAACTGCTACTGGATGTTTCTTAAAGAATTCCACGCTCTTTTGCAGGGTCTCTTCCGGACTAGTGGTTGGAATCCGGCCCTCGGCCACAATCTTGCCATCTTCATCAGCGGCCTCCAGAACAAACTTGGTCCCGCCAGCTTCAATGCTGCCAACTAAAGTCATTTTTTGCCTCATTTCTAATTGCATTCTCTACGTATTCTTAATCGTTGCTTCTTTAAAGCAAAAGGCCCCGGAGGGCCTTTTTAATTTGAACTTGTCTGCAGATAGTGTTTGTTGTACTGAGTTTGAATTGTTTGATGTTTTTAGGAGAAAATATTGAGTTAACTGCTTATTTCAAGTCCAAATTTGCTTCAGTTTCAGAATCGAAGAAGTGAGCCTGTTCATGTCAAAGCCCAGCTGGATTGTTTCGCCTGGCTTGACATAGTCGCGGGAGTCGACCTTGCAAATGACTTCCATGTCCCCGATCTTCGTGTAGAGCTGGGTTTCAGCCCCGAGCAGTTCAGAAACCGTGACTTCCGCGGTCACAACGTTGTCAGGGAAGGTTTCCAGGAACATCTGCTCTGAGTGAATGTCTTCGGGTCTGATACCCATGATCAGTTCCTTGCCAGCGTAGCCCTTGTCTTGCAGCATCTTCAAGCGCCCTTCTGGTAAGGTCAGCTTTAAGCTGCCATCTTTAGCAATAACTTGATTGCCGCGCAGGGTAACCTTGGTAAAGTTCATGGCCGGGGAGCCGATGAAGCCGCCGACAAAGACATTGACTGGGTTGTTGTAAACTTCCTTCGGGCTGCCGACTTGCTGGATCTTCCCGTCCTTCAAGATGACGATCCGGTCAGCCAGGGTCATGGCTTCAGTCTGGTCGTGCGTAACATAAATGGTAGTCGTCTTCAGCTTGCGGTGAATCTTGGCAATTTCTGCCCGCATTGAGACCCGCAGCTTGGCGTCCAAGTTTGACAAAGGTTCGTCCATCAAGAAGATTGGCGCGTCACGGACGATTGCCCGTCCCAAGGCAACCCGCTGTCTTTGCCCACCAGACAAGTCAGCTGGCTTGCGCTTGAGGTATTCTTCCAAGCCCAAGATCTGGGCTGCTTCATGAATCTTCTTGTCAATGACATCCTTAGGCATTTTTCTGATCTTCAAGCCAAAAGCCATGTTGTCATAAACTGACATGTGCGGATAAAGAGCGTAGTTCTGGAAGACCATGGCAATGTCGCGGTCCTTAGACGGAATGTCATTCATCACCTTGCCGCCGATCTTCAATTTCCCCTTGCTGATGTCTTCCAAACCCGCGATCATCCGCAAGGTAGTTGACTTCCCACAGCCGGAAGGCCCAACGAAGACGATGAATTCTTCATCATTGATATGCAAATTGAAGTCAGTGACGGAGTACTTTTCCGCCTTGTCATATTTCTTGTAGACGTGTTCTAAGTCGATTTGTACCATTGTTACTCTTCCTTGCTATTTCCAGATTGCTTGCTCTATGCCGTAGATGAAGGTAAAAAGACTCAAAGTCTGCTTTTTAGCAAACAATTCTAAACATGAATTGTCAAAATTCAAGTCCAGCTGATCACCTATTGCCGATAGCTGGTATTTTCTTTGATAAATTGGAGAAATCACCTTAACCTGGTAGTTATCTGCCAAGCGGTTAATTTCAATGCGGCCATTAGCCCCAATCAAAGTCAGCTTCTTGCCTGGTTTGAAGTCATCCAAGTGGTAGCTGCCGTTCACAACTCTTTCGCCAAATTGCTTCCAGTCCGTAACCGGCGTTTGCACGAGTTCTCCATTTTCCAGGCTGAGCTGGCGAGGCAGCCCCATCATCCCATTCCAGGCATGACCAGTGTCTGCCAAATAATCAGCTTGATCCACGCTTCTGAGCCAAGGAATCATGATCCGGTTGCCATTTTTGTCCAAGAAGGACTGTGAAGCGTAGAAATCTGGGCCAGCATCGTAAAGTTCATGCTTAAGCGGGGTAAGCTCGCCTTTTTCCCAATCCATTTCACCTTTGACGATGTTGACTGTACTGTAGTGGTCATCACCATAGATCGTGCTGAAAGCCAGAAATGCTTGACCGTCAATTTCAAAATAGTCAGGGCATTCAGTCATCCGGCCCATGTAAGGTTGATCCTTCAAGATTGCGGACACATATTCCCAGTTGACCAGGTCAGTTGACTTGAAAAGCAGGACCTGCCCCCGGCCATCGACAGCTCCGGCGACAACTAAGTAATAGCTGCCATCATGTTCGAAAACTTTCGGATCCCGGAAATCTGCCGCTGCTAAGCCACTAGGGCCATCTGCTGCCGTTAAGACTGGGTTGCCTGGGTGTTTTTGGAAATTCAAGCCATCGTCTGAATAAGCCAGGCACTGGGTCTCATCAATCGTGCCATCGTCCGCTACGTGATGAGCAGTGTAGACCAAGTACAAGCGATCGTCTTTGACGATAGCTGACCCAGAGAAAACGCCGCCTTTAGCTTCATAGTCCTGGTCTGGCTCCAAAGCCTCGCCCAAGTCCTCCCAGTGCTTTAAATCTTTGCTGCGGGCATGATACCAGTGCATGGTATCCCAGTGGCCAGAATATGGATTGTGCTGGCAAAAGAGGTGGTACCAGCCTTTATAGTAGATCAGGCCATTAGGGTCGTTAATCCAGCCAACTGGGGCCGTAAAGTGCTGGTCTGGCCGAAAGGGATCGTGTTGGAGAGTGCGAATTTGGTGATAAATATATTGATTTGCATTCATAGTCATTATTTGTCACCGTTACCTGCTGAACCTAAGCCTCGTACCAAGTACTTTTGCGCGAGGATGTAGATCAAAACCAGTGGAATCGTTGAAATAGTCAAGATTGCCATTACCTGGTTCTGGTAAACTGGTTGAGTTACGTTTACGTTAGTAATTGCCACTTGTAAAGGGAACTGACTGGAATCATTTAGGACTATCAGCGGCCAAACATAGTCGTTCCAGCTACCGATAAAGGCCAGAGTACCAACAGTAGCAATTGTTGGCTTGGCCATTGGTAAGAGGATGCTCCAAAAGATCCGGAAGCTCCCTGCCCCTTCCATAGATGCCGCTTCGCTAACGCTTTCTGGAATTGCTTCGAAAGCATTCTTAAACATGTAGATATAGAAAGGACTTGACACCCCAGGCAGAACTACAGCCAGGATAGTGTTTAAAAGGCCCAGGTTCTTCACAATTTGGAATTGCTGAATAATCAAGGTTGCCCCTGGAATAACCATCATGGCAATCAAAATGCTAAACAGAATCTTGTTGCCAGTGAACTTGAACTTAGCAAAGCCATAGCCAGCCAAGCCATTGATAATCAATGATCCTGCTGTCAAGCACAGAGCATAGGTAATTGAGTTCAAAATGAAGTGAATAATTGGAAAGCGTTTGAACAGTTGCACATACGCACCGAACCATTCATGAACATTTGCAGATGGCAGGAAGGCCTTCCAGCTAGTAATGTTTTTGTAAATTTCTGCCTCGCTCTTCATGGATGAAGCAATCATCCAAACCAGCGGGAACAAGAAGAATAAGGCAATTAGAGTAATTAGGACTGTTGTCCAAATTATATGAAATTTCTTTCTACTCATCTTTTTGTGCTCTCCCTTCAACCTTTCTTTGAATGATCGTGAAGAAGATGATGACAATCCCGTAGATGACACTCATCGCTGAGGCCAGGCCCAGTTGCCGGTCCGTAAAGCCAGTCCGGTAAATGTAGTAGATTGGAGTCATCGTTGCATTGTCAGGTCCACCTTGAGTCATAATCATTGACTGAGTAATCAAGTTCAAAGCGGAAATCAAGGTGGTCGTCATGATCATCATCGTTGTCGGCCGCAGGGATGGCATGGTAATGTGGCGGAATCTTTGCCAGGCATTGGCACCATCAAGTTCAGCTGCTTCATAAAGGCTGTGAGGAATATCTTGCAAGCCCGCTAGGAAGATCAGCATTTGGTAGCCAGCCCCCTGCCAGGCAGAAATCCCAATGATGACAAACATGGCCTGTTTAGGTGAAGTGAGCAGCGGCTGCGGGCTGATGTGCAACAAACCCAACATGCTGTTTAATAGCCCTTGGTCAGGGTTAACGATGTACATCCATAAAACCGCGGTAACCGTTAAAGAAACCACATTTGGCGCAAAGAATGAGATCTTGAAAAACATGTTGCCCGGCCGTTGCTTGTTGACAATCAAAGCAAGGCCTAAGGCCATCCCCAATTGAATTGGAATAATGAAGACCACGAATTGCAGAATATTCCGCAGACTCTTCAAAAAGACAGGATCTTTCAAAGTCTGCAGGTAGTTTTGTAAGCCGACAAACTTTTTTAATCCCGGTGTCAGCATGTTGTAATCAGTAAATGAGTAATTGATCGACATGCAGAATGGGATGATCAAGAATGTCAGCAAAAGCAGCATCGCTGGCAGGACATAGAGCCAGCCAACCTGCTTGTGCCACCCCTTTTGATTCATTTTATTGCCTCTTCTAAAAATTGCTCTCTTCTTTAGCTAAAAAACTAGTTCTTTTGGTCCAGGTACTTCTGCATAACCTTTGCTTGCTTGTTCAACAGGCTTTGAACGTCAGTATTCGGCTTGTAGGTCGCATCTTGCATCGTTTCAGCAAAAGTTCTGGTGATCTGCGGGTAGTTAACGATAACTGGACGGGCGTGACCACTTTGCTGGTTTTGCTTGATAAAGAACTTGGTTGCTTCGTCAGCATCCTTCAGCATCAGCTTGGAAGTTGACTTACGAGCTGGCAGGACTGTGTTGGCCATGTCAGTCCGGTAGCTGGCCTTGGTGCCGGCCAGGTAGTTGACTAAAGCCCCGGCAGCCTTCTTGTTCTTAGCTTGTGATGACATTGCGTATTGCCATGAGCCAGTTGGTGAAACCAGCTTCTTAGTCTTCGGTGAAACTGGGTAAGGCAGAACGCCCCAGTCAAGGCTCTTGTATTGGGTCTTCAGAGTTTGCACTTCCCAAGTCCCAGTCATCAACATCGCGTACTTGCCAGTTTCAAAACCCTTGTCCTTCGGGCTGACGGTTGTGTACTTGTTCTTGACTAAACTTTGTACGAACTTGAAAGCTGAAGCAGTTTCTTTAGAGTTGAAGTAGCCGATCGCTTTAGTGCCAGCCTTATTGGTGATGTCACCGCCAGCTGACCAAACAAATGGAGCCAGTGAGTAAAGTGACATTTCTGAGTGGTCGCTCAAGCTCATGTCCAAGATCGGTGACTTATACTTATCGTGCAGCTTCTTGCAAATAGCGTTAAACTGATCCCAAGTCCATGGTTTGTTAAGAGTTGGCAATTCTGAATTACTGATGCCAGCTGCCTTAAACATCTTTTTGTTGTAGTAAAAGCCAATACTTGATTCTGAATATCCAACCGCGTAGAGCTTGCCCTTGTAAGTCCCTTGGTCCTTGATAGTTGACAGGATATCATCCTTGTTAGTAATGTATTGACCAACTGGCTGAATAATCTTGGCGTTGGCATAAGCCGCCGTATTAGGTCCATCCAAAGTCAAAACATCTGGCAAGCTGCCGGAGTTGACCGCGGCGTTCAGCTTGTCTTCATAACCGCCACCTGAACCTGACCGCGGAATGTATTTAACAGTCGCATGATAACCATGCTTGTTGGTCTTGTTGAAATCCTTAATGTTCTTGGCGAGTGCCTTGCCTTCCGGGTCAGTATTTGAGAAGTGAACCCACATAGTAATGTCTTTGCTGTTGCTGTCACTTGATCCTTTACCACAGGCCGTCAAGCTCAATCCTGCCAAAGCAGCAACCGTCATTACGCCAATTTTCCAATGCTTCATGATTTTTCCTCCTATGCATTTTGAAACGTTTCAATTAAGCCTCTAAAAAAATGCCCTATCAGGCCACCTTCGTCTAAACTGAAACGTTTCAATTTACATCTATTACTATAGCAGCGCTTTCATTTTATGTCAAGCGCTTTCTAAAAAATAAATATTATTTTCCTAGTGATATTTTTATCGAAGACGCCAACGCTTATCCCATTGGATTTTTTAGCAAGTCAATCTGGCTGTGATTATTTTTGGTCGTGAAGCCTTCAACGAACTTGATCGGAAAAAATATGTGCTTTTCCTTCATCTGGGGGTCATTCAGCTTGCCCAAAGCCAGTTTTACGGCTCCCTCAGCCATCTCCTGAAGAGGTTGAGCGATTGTCGAGACTGGCAAGCGCTGCGAATCAGTCATCCGCATTCCATCATAGCCGATCAATTGCACATCATCTGGCACTCTCAGCTTATTAGCCACGCACCAACGCCAAACGTCATAGAGTAAAGTGTCAGTATTGCAAAAAATGCCATCAATTTCCGGATGCTGGCTAAATAGCTGATCCAACAGAGGGAAAAAGCTTTCCACTGGCTCCAGTTCATGAATAGCCAAAATCGGCAAATCACGTTCTTTTAGATAGTCACAAAATCCCTCATATCGCCTGGTAGTATCATTTGGATACTGGTTGTAACTGCCGACAAAAGCCAAATGCTTGGCCCCGTGCTTAAGCAGTTCACTTGTCGCCAGCCGCCCCCCCTCATAATTTTGGCTAGCCACGTATGAGACTCTTTGTTTATAGTAGCGGTCAATTGAGATAAAGGGGAGCTGAGAATCGATGTACTTATCGATATCACCGTAAGTAATGCCGATTATTGCATCAATTTTATTTTCACGGACCATTTGAATGTAAGCCAATTCCCGGTCAGGATCATCGTCATAATCGCAGAGCAGCATTTTATAGCCTTGCTTGGCAAGGGCTTTTTCGACATGATATGCAAATTCCGCGTTAAAAGAGTTCCATATTGTCGGCACCATCAACGCCACCGTATAAGACCGGTTCAGCTTCATTCCCCGGGCATACTGGTCTGGCACATAGTTCAATTTTTCGATTGCCGCTTTGACCTTTTCCAAGGTAGCCGGCTTGATCCCGGCCGCATGATTGATTACGCGCGAAACGGTGCCTAAGCTGACTCCTGCTTCACGGGCAACGTCTTTCATCGTCGCCATATTCCGCCTCCATTATTCTTTGTTAGTTATCTTTTGCCTTATTTTTATTACACTGCTTTAATTTATAGCACACTTTTTTTAATTGTGTACAGGGCCCTGGTAAAAAAGCCAAACGAAAAACGCGCCTGTGGATATCCACAAACGCGTTCTTCGTTAATAATTAATGCCCGAAGGCCGCAATTATTTAAGGGTAACAGTTGCGCCAACTTCTTCAAGCTTAGCCTTAAGTTCGTTAGCTTCGTCTTCTGACAAGCCTTCCTTAAGAACAACTGGAGCACCGTCAACAGTCTTCTTAGCGTCCAGCAAGCTTGCGCCAGTAACTTCCTTAACGATCTTGATAACCTTAACCTTTTCAGTACCTGCTGAAGTCAATTCAACGTCGAAGCTTGACTTAGCTTCTTCAGCACCACCAGCGGCACCAGCAGCAGCTACAGGAGCAGCAGCAGTAACGCCGAATTCTTCTTCGATAGCGTGTACAAGGTCGTTCAATTCAAGAATTGAAGCACCCTTCAATTGTTCAATGATGTTAGCAGTATCCAAAGCCATTGTAATATCCTCCGAAAATATGGAATTTAATATCTAGTTTAAAATGACCAGACTATTCAGCTGATTCTTCCTTTGATTCAGCGACAGCCTTAACAACGTATGCAAAGTTGCGTACAGGTGCTTGCAATACAGAAAGAAGCATTGAAAGCAGACCTTCGCGACCTGGAATTGCAGCCAGTTCTTCGACTTGTTCCTTGGTAGCAACTTGACCTTCAAGTGCACCACCCTTAATTTCAACAACGTCGAACTTCTTAGCGTAGTCAGCAGCGATCCGGGCAGGTGCAGTAACATTGTCTTCATCATCAGTGTAGATCACAGCTGATGGGCCAACGAATACTGATGCCAAATCTTCCAAGCCGGCTTGAGCAACAGCGCGGCGAAGGTAAGTGTTCTTGACAACCTTCATCTTGGCGTTGCTTTCACGCAATTCTGCACGGAACGCAGTAACTTGGTCAACAGTCAAGCCAAGGTAGTTGATAACTACGATGGACTTAGCTGACTTAAGTTCTTCTGCAAATTCCTCAACGAATTTTGCCTTAGCAGCGATAGTAGCTTGACTCAAAATTATTCACCTCCATAAAATTTTGTAAAATTCTACAAGGCCTAAAAAACTCCATGCCAAGAAAGACATGGAGAGTTTAATAATCTTCATTATCTTCTGGCCTCGGTGGGATTGTATTGAGGCTTTACGCCACCCACGTCTTAGGTTAGAAATTTACTTTACCTAGATTACCATCTGAAACAAGATCTGTCAAACCTTTTTCGCCACTTTTTGCAAAAATCTGCTAAAATTTACTGTAATGACTTTTAGGAGCATAATACTAGTGGCAAAAAACGTACTTAAAGTGTTTGATTATATGTAAGAGTTAGCAGCTAGGTACTAAGCCGAATCAACGTAGAGAAATCTAGGATTTTGCTTTAAGAATAGAGCACAGCTTTCACCCACATTTCAGAAACGTATGTTTGGAAATCTGTAGGAATACGTGCTAAAATATTCCTCGAA
>NZ_KV793091.1:11515-12246 GCF_001808415.1 Lactobacillus sp. HMSC08B12
TGCTAAAATATTCCTCGAAACAAAGATTGACAAAGATATAATTCTGAAAGGCGGTGAAATCAAATGGCGGAACAGGTAAAAGAAGCACCGGCAGAATTAATTCAGACAAGAGTCTATGAACTATGTCCCAACAAGACTATGAGAAAAGTTTTGGATGAAGCTTGTGACTACCGTCGTTATTGTTGGAATCAAGGCCTCGACTTGTGGAATGAAATGTATAAGGAAAGGCAAGCACTTAAATCTTCTTTGGCCTCCGACTCTAAAAAGCTGACCGAAGAGCAGAAAGTGCTACTTAAAGAAAAGCCTTCGCCGAGTGAGCGAAGAGTTCGTAATATGTTAGTTGCCGATAAAAAAGACTGGCAGTATACACAGTCAGCCCGGATTCTGCAACTGGCAATTTCTGATTTGGGTAAGGCTTGGAAAAATTTCTTCGACAAGGCACAACCAGGCTGGGGTAAACCGAAATTTCGATCAAAGCGGGAAGCCAGACAAGGCTTCAAAAGTGACCGGAGCAAGATCAAAGATGGAATTCTTTATTTGGAGCGGGCAAGAAGAAGCAGCGTTCCAAAAGATCAATGGCGTGGCTTTAAGCTGAGAGAAAAGCCTTTGTCAGATGAATTTGGCGTTGTCAGCTATTTCAAAGAAAAAGGCCGTTATTACGTTGCCATTCCGTATAAGATCAAGGCTGAAGATGTTAAGCTGCCAGACAAAACAGGTAAAGCTACCGCGGT
>NZ_KV793092.1:0-4370 GCF_001808415.1 Lactobacillus sp. HMSC08B12
TCTATGTCTAACAATTGTAGGGCACTTCACTTCTCTAGCAGAGGCTCTAATTCGGACTGACGGTTTTCGTATCTCTCTTCAGTGGAAAGGTCTTCCCAGGCGCGCTCCAGGCTAAACATTTGACTACAGTAGTTGATCCCTTGATTAGCACCGAAGTCGCGTCGGACTCTATAGCCTTGTCTTTAGGCAAGGAACCATGGAATTTTCGTCTTGCATGAGCCATACAGCCTACAAGAGTCACATCCTGTTGGCTTAATCGTAAATAGCCAGGATATTGATCACATGAAGGTATCCGCTGAAGCCTGCCAGGAAATCCCATGCTTCGGCGCCTTTTCGTGATCCATGGTGATACAGGACAATCGGCTTCTCGGCATGCTTGCCTGACAAGAAGGTCCAGACGTAGTCTTTAGCTCTTTCACTGTCTAAGACTCGATATGGCGTCTCATCTGCGTGAATTACATCCTGCTTTAGCAGTTCTTTTCTCAAGGGCTCGTAAAGGCTGGAGAGGTAGTACTCGCAGACCTTGATGTGCCAATTAGAGACCGTCTTGTGATCAAGCGGAAGGCCCATATGCCACAAGTCTTTCTCTTGCCGGTAGGCAGGAACCTTGAGAACGTACTTCTGATAGATAGTATTTGAGATCAAAGAAGATGAGCCAAGACTGTTGGTTAACGGAGCCTTGGGTACAGGTACTTTGATAATCTTGTCAGCTGGCGCTTTATCACTGCAGTGCTAGCACTTGTAAGAGTGCTGGATGTGATCGATTCTCTTAACTTGGGCTGGAATGTAGAGCAGCTTTTTTCTGGCACAGAAGCTGCCGATCTCTTTCAGCTCGTGCTGGCAGTCTGGGCAGGTAAGATTATCCAAACGATGATGAAGCTCCTCGCCCGGTAGAGAGTCTAAGATGTCTTGCTTTTTACCGACTTGCTTGCGTCTCTTATAGGTAATAGTTTCGGTAATGCGATGGCAAGTCCTTGTCATCTTGAGAGGCGTTGTCTTCCTCAAGCTTTACCATTGATCAGCTCCACTGTACGTAAAGTCTCATAAACTGATTAATCCCATCTTAGCATTGCTAGGATGGGATTTTAATATGCCGCACTATTGGGTGCTTACCTTCACTGAAGTACAATAGCTATAGAACGTTTTGTACAGTTAGAAATGTGATGAGGAAACTAGAAATGTTGGACAAGATCAGATTTGACGACTTAGTGGAAGAGTACCAGAAAGACTTTGAGTACAGAATTCATAGTGATCATTCTTTGTGGTTAGCAATAGCATGCTTTCAGAATAATTGGAGCTTAGATGACCGAGATTTTGAAAGCATGTTTGCTGATGTTGTACAGAATCTAGGTAACATTCTTAATCTCAATACGTTTACGTTTGACAGTGACGCGTTGCTAGAACTTATTGAAAGATCTCCGAAAATAGTCCATGCAATGATGGTTGATCTGTTTGATGAAAATCAAGACACCGTAATTCGAATCAAAAACTTTAAGCAGCAAGCCAATGAATTGCTAGATGGGGACTACGCTTTAGATGAAGAGACGGTCAGTATGTTGCTTTGCCTTAATTCACCTGATAAATACAGTGTATTTAACTTGCGAGGCTGTCAAAGACTGGCTAGCTGGCTTAAGTTAGACTATGAATTTGAGCAACAAGCTACTGTCAAGAATCTACAAAATTGGTTAGTTCTGGCTCAAGAAATTATTGAGCGGTTATCTGACAATCAGCTACTGCTTGCTGAGTACATGTACTATCTTGAATGGGATACTGAAGAGGAGCCAAATTATCTGTATTATCTGTGCGATAAGTTTGGAAATGATTTTCAATGGTCTGCTGAAAAGGATTCTCAGCTTTTGGTCCTAGCATCCGATATCTGCAATTATCTTACCCAGAATCGTAATTTGACTCCTACAATTGGTCAGAAGCAGTACTGGTGGTTAAATGCTAATCCCAGTTTTTGGAATCTTTCTGATTTAAAGGTTGGTGAGGAGCGCTATTATACCCTTTATAGTGAAAGCGGCCATAAAAGACGGGTCTTCCAGCATTTCTTGGATGCAAAGGTTGGTGACAAGATTATTGGCTATGAATCATATCCTAGCCGGAATGTTGTAGCTTTGATGGAAATCAGCCGGGCTAGTGATGGTGAGGCGGTCTTTTTCAAGAAAATCGAAGAATTTGAACATCCAGTAGCTTATAAAGACCTGCGGCAATACCCGGAACTGAAAGACTTAGAAGTTTTCATCAGCCCAACTGGCTCACTATTCAAGGTAACTGAAGACGAATTCAACTTCATTATGGATAAGGTAAGAGAGCATAATCCGGTGGCATATACTAAAGAGAATTTTCTCTCAGAGGTTTACATGCCAGAAGCAGACTATGATCGCGTATCAGCACTGTTAAAGTACAAGAAGAACATAATTCTGCAAGGCGCACCTGGTGTAGGCAAGACTTTTGCGGCTAAGCGGCTGGCGTATGCAATGATGGGGCAGAAAAAGGACGAAAATATTGAGCTGATCCAGTTCCACCAAAGCTACACTTACGAAGACTTCATGATGGGCTACAAGCCTACTGAACAGGGCTTTGAACTTCGCTATGGCAGCTTTTACCGCTTCTGCAAGCGAGCGGCTGAGCATCCAGATGAGCCGTTTTTCTGCATCATTGATGAGATAAATCGTGGCAACTTAAGCAAGATTTTTGGTGAGCTGCTCATGCTGCTCGAAAAGGATTACCGAGATCAGCCGATAACTTTAGCTTACACAGATGAACCATTTGCCGTTCCAAGCAATGTTTATCTGATCGGCATGATGAACACTGCTGACCGCAGCTTGTCGATAATTGATTATGCCTTGCGGCGGAGATTCAGTTTCTTTGATATGAAACCAGCTTTTGAAAGTACTAGCTTTATGCAGCAACAACTAATTGCCGGGAATGTTACTTTTGACAGATTGATCAACCGAATTGAAGAACTCAACGATGAGATCAGCAGAGATCTTTCTCTTGGACCAGGTTTCTGCATGGGTCACAGCTATTTTAGTAATCCGGAAGGGGAATGGACGATTGATAAACTAAGACTGATTGTTGATTACGATATTTTGCCGATGCTGAGGGAATACTGGTTTGATGACCAGGATAAGCTGGAGCATTGGGAAAGCGCACTGCATGAGGTTCTCAATGATTAAGGACAAGAGCATCTTCATCAAGAACGTCTACTATATGCTGAGCTATGCTTTTGGCAACCTGTATGAAACAGAGTATAAAAATATCGCCAAGGAAAGTTTTGATAATCTGGACAATCTGTTTGCCGCAATCTTAGCTAAGGGGATCGGCAAGCAGCTTAAACAGGGCCTGTACCGTGAATATGTGGCTTGTCATGATAATTTGCCAACCGTCCGCGGCAAGATTGACCTGGTTGAAACTGTCCGCAATCAGCTGGCTTGCCGAAAACTTGTAGCCTGTGACTTTGATGAGTTATCTGCCAATAACTTATACAATCAAATTCTAAAATCGACTGCCTTACAGCTGGCGAGGTCAAAGAAGGCTGACAAGAAATACCTTGATCAGCTCAAGAAAGAGTTGGTCTTCTTTGGTGAGATTGATATGGTTGATTTGTCTAAAGTGCCCTGGCATAAGCTTCGTTTTCACCGCTACAATCAGAGTTACCGGCTGCTACTAGGGTTATGTGAGCTGCTGACTGAGGGCAAAATCATGACTACAGAGCAAGGGATAATACGGTTGACTGACTTTGCTGATGATCAGCGGATGTCGCACCTGTACGAGAAGTTCATTCTTGAGTATTACGTGCAAGAGTACGGCCAAAAGTATCGCGGCTTTACCGCAAAGGCCGCGATGATTCCCTGGCAGCTGGACGATGGCAACAAGAATTTATTGCCGGTGATGAAGTCAGATGTGCTCTTGTCATATGGTGGTAGGAAATTGGTGATCGATGCCAAGTATTATGCCCATAGCTTACAGAGCAACTTTGACACGAAGACGATACACTCAGCTAACCTGTATCAAATTTTTGCCTATGTTAAGAATCTGGCGGCCATGCGAAGGGATGATACGGTGGCAGGGATGCTCTTGTATGCTAGGACTGACGAGGAGATTGTCCCAGATGAAGACTATCAGATGAGCGGAAACCGGATCAGTGTGAAGACCCTGGACTTGGGGCAGGAGTTCCCAGTTATCAAGGAGCAATTGGACAAAATTGTAACAGAGTACTTTACAGAATTGGGATAAAGCTAAATCCCCGTATCTGCACTATCGCAGGTACGGGGATTTTTATGTGTGCGGAAGCGGACAAGGTGTTGGGTACTGGCAAAGTGCCTGGGGACAGAAAAACATACTAACCTAGTGTTGGATGATTA
>NZ_KV793093.1:0-2228 GCF_001808415.1 Lactobacillus sp. HMSC08B12
TTGAAATCGCCTACTGCAAGATACCCTTTTCTGTCAAAAGCAAAAAAACATACTTCCAAAAAATGGAAACATGTTTCTTCTGTCTATTCTGCTGAGAAGTAGTCCTGGAGCAGGTCTGAGTGGTGCTTCAACTTCTTGACAGCCTTAGCTTCAATCTGCCGGACCCGTTCCCGGGTAACGCCCAGACTGCGGCCAACTTCTTCCAGAGTGTGCGGCTCATCGTTTTCCAGGCCGAAGCGCAGCTTCAAGACCTTAGCTTCTCTGTCAGTCAGGAACTCACCCATCATGCTGGACAGTTGGTCCTTCAGCATTTCAAAAGCAGTGTATTCTTCCGGGTTGATTGCCTTGTTGTCTTCCAAAAGGTCCCCCAATTGCGAGTCCCCTTCTTCGCCAACCGGCTTGTCCAAAGAGTCAGTTTCCTGGTTCTTGGCTACCGTGATAATTTCCTGCACCTTCTGCAAAGGTTCATTCATTTCCGCGGCCAGCTCTTCCGGCTTGGCATCCCGGTCCAGGTCCTGCTGCAGAGCCCGGTCCAGGTCCTGCTGCAGAGTCCGCTGGATCCGGTTCATCTTGTTTATGCTTTCCACTACGTGAACCGGGATTCTGATCATCCGGTCCTGGTCAGCCAGGGCCCGGGTAATGGCCTGCCGGATCCACCAGGTAGCATAAGTTGAAAACTTAAAGCCCTTGGAGTAGTCGAACTTGTCAACTGCCTTCATCAGGCCGATATTGCCTTCCTGGATCAAGTCCAGGATCCCCATCTTCCCATTGTGCTTGGCATAGCGCTTGGCAATGGAGACAACCAAACGGAGGTTGGCGGCGGCCAGTTCATCCTTGGCTGACTCATCGCCGTTTTCAATCCGCTTGGCTACTTCTACTTCTTCGTCCCGGCTCAAAAGCGGGACCTTGCCGATTTCCTTTAAATACATCCGAACCGAGTCGTAAACCCGGTCATTGTCGCTGGAAGCGACCAGTTCTTTTTGTTCTTTCTTTTCAGCTTCTTCTTCAGCCTTGAGGGCCAGAGCAGACGGTTCACCCTGGTCGTCAACGATACTAATCCCATTGTCCGCAAACTCTTCTACCAGCTTGGCAGTTTCGGCATCATTCAGACCATACGGCAGCAAGAGCCGGGCCTTCAAGTCCTTTTCGCGGATCTGCTTGGTCTTCTTTAAACCGGTAATCACCATTTTAACTGCTTTTTCCAGTGGAAAATCATTTACGTTAGAAGCATTTTCTTTTGCCATTCAATCCGCCCTGTTCTTATTCTGCTAAAAATTTACTACTCTAAAAAGTCACGCAACTGGTTGCTCCGGCTTGGGTGCCGCAGCTTGCGCAAGGCCTTGGCCTCGATCTGCCGGATCCGCTCCCGGGTCACGCCAAAGACCCGGCCGACTTCTTCCAAAGTCCGGGGATTTCCGTCATCCAGACCAAAACGCAGACGCAATACATTCTCCTCCCTGTCAGTCAAAGTGTCAAGCACTTCCGCCAGCTGGTCTTTCAGCATTTCACTGGCCGCGTGCTGTTCCGGGCTGGTCGCGTCCTTGTCTTCGATAAAGTCGCCTAAGTGGGAGTCATCCTCTTCCCCAATCGGTGTCTCCAAGGAAACTGGCTCTTGGGCCACCTTGAGGACCTCCCGGACCTTCTTGACCGGCAAGTCCATTTCCGCGGCAATTTCTTCTGGCTCCGGGTCTCTGCCCAGATCCTGGAGAAGCTGCCGCTGAATCCGGATCAGCTTGTTAATGGTTTCCACCATATGAACCGGAATTCTGATCGTCCGGGCCTGGTCGGCAATCGCGCGGGTGATTGCTTGTCGGATCCACCAGGTCGCGTAAGTAGAAAACTTGAAGCCCAGCTGGTAGTCAAACTTGTCGACCGCCTTCATCAGGCCCATGTTCCCTTCCTGGATCAGGTCCAAAAAGCTCATCCCCCGGCCAACATAGCGCTTGGCAATGGAAACCACCAGACGCAGGTTGGCACTGGTCAGTTCATCCTTGGCCTCCTGGTCGCCGGCTTCAATCCGCTTGGCCAGCTGGACTTCTTCATCCCCGCTGAGCAGGCTGACCCGGCCGATCCGCTTCAAATACTGGCGGACCGGGTCATTCATCCGGCTGCCTGGGGCTGACAAGTGTTCCAGCTCTGCCTTTTCCACGTTTTTCTGCTTGGCCAGGGCCAATTTGGACGGTTCGCCCTTGTCATCGACAATGCTGATCCCGTTGTCTTCAAATTCC
>NZ_KV793093.1:2248-13728 GCF_001808415.1 Lactobacillus sp. HMSC08B12
AATGCTGATCCCGTTGTCTTCAAATTCCTGCACCAGCTGATCGACCGCCCGGCCTTCGATTTGGTAAGGCTTCAGCAAGCGGTCGGTAAATTCCTTTTCAGAAATTTGCTTGCTCTTCTTGACATCCTTAACAACTAACTTAACGGCTTTAGCCAGGGATACCTGGTCTGCCTTTCCTGTCTGCTTAGCTTTGTCTGTCATTTGATTGCCTTCACTCTATCACAGCAGCATCACGCTACACATTAATCTAAGAAATCCCGCAACTGGCTGCTCCGGCTCGGGTGGCGGAGCTTTCTGAGGGCCTTGGCCTCAATTTGCCGGATCCGTTCCCGGGTCACTTCAAAATGCTGGCCGACTTCTTCCAAAGTCCTGGCCTTGCCATCATCTAAGCCAAAACGCAAACGGAGGACTTCTTCTTCCCGGTCACTCAAGGTATCCAAAACCTCGGCCAGCTGCTCTTTCAGCATCTCATTGGCCGCGTGCTGTTCGGGACTCATCGCGTCCTTGTCTTCGATGAAGTCGCCCAAATTGGAGTCGTCTTCTTCCCCAATTGGGGTCTCCAAAGAAACCGGCTCTTGGCAAATCTTCAAGATCTCCCTAACCTTCTTGACCGGCAAGTCCATTTCCGCCCCGATTTCTTCCGGTTCCGGGTCTCTGCCTAAATCCTGGAGGAGCTGGCGCTGGATCCGGATCAGCTTGTTAATGGTTTCCACCATGTGAACCGGGATTCTGATCGTCCGGGCCTGGTCGGCAATTGCCCGGGTGATGGCCTGCCGGATCCACCAGGTCGCGTAAGTGGAGAACTTGTAGCCCAGCCGGTAGTCAAACTTGTCGACCGCCTTCATGAGGCCCATGTTCCCTTCCTGGATCAAGTCCAGGAAGTTCATCCCCCGGCCGACATAGCGCTTGGCAATCGAGACAACCAAACGCAGGTTGGCTTCAGCCAGTTCCTGCTTGGCCTCTTCATCGCCGGCCTCAATCCGCTTGGCCAGGGCGACTTCTTCCTCACTGGTCAAAAGGTTGACACGGCCGATTTCCTTTAAGTACATTCTGACCGGGTCGTTCATCTTCATCCCGGTCGGGGCGTCCATATTGTTCAGTTCCGCCTTTTCAACATTTTTCTGCTTGGTCAGAGCCAGCTTGGAAGGCTTGCCGTCCTCATCAACAATGCTGATCCCGTTGTCTTCAAATTCCTGAACCAGCTGGTCGACGGCCTTGCCCTCTAATTTGTAGGGCTTGATCAAGCGGTCTTCGAAAGCAGCTTCAGTGATTTGGTGGCTGGCCTTTACTCCTTCAACAACCAGCTTCACCGCCTTTTCCAGGGACATCTCATTAGCCTTGGTTTGCTTTTCTTCTGTCACTAACTGCCTCCTCTTCCTGCAGCTTCAGTTGCCTTAGCTGCAAAATTGCCTGTGTTTCCAGCAAAATTGCCGTTTGGTCGTTTCGCCGACGCGCGTCTGCAATCGCCTGCATGTGGCGGTCGATCTCATCATCTATCTTGCACAGGTTGAGTACCCGAACCTGCGCCTCGAGCTCTTCCAAGGTGATTTCCCCTGGCAACCCAGTCATATCAGTACTAACAATTATACTCTGAAGTTCTTCAGGAATAAAATCCAAAAAGCCGCTCAATGAAACATTTTCATGAGTTTCAATGTAATTGAGCCAAAGTTTGGCCAGGCGCTCGTATTCCGGGTTTGGAAAAACAAAACCGTTGACGGTCAAGTAGTCCCGGGCCTCATCAGAATAGATGTAGGCATAAAGCAGGCGCTGCTGGGCCTTTAGAGCCCTGGTGACCGGCTGCGGATCCGCGGCTGGAGCCAAGGGAGCCAGCTCGGGCAGGACTTCGCTGCTGGTATGCTGGTCCACCCGGCGCTGCTTGCGGCGGGCCCTGGACAAGTTGACCTTTAAAGCGTCGAGGGAGACTCCGGTTTCCTTGGCCAGGCGGCCTACATAAAGGTCTTGTTCAACCGGGTTGGGCAAGGCGGCGATTTCCGCTACTGCCTCGCTTAAATAGGCCACCTGCTCGCGCTCATTGTTTAAGTTGTACTTCTTCTTCAAGCGCTGCAGGAAAAAGTCAGTGGTCGAAATAGCCCCTCTAATCGCGGCCTGGTAGCTGTCCGGTCCGTACTGCTTGACATATTCGTCCGGGTCGAGC
This sequence comes from Lactobacillus sp. HMSC08B12, assembly GCF_001808415.1. Taxonomy (NCBI): domain Bacteria; kingdom Bacillati; phylum Bacillota; class Bacilli; order Lactobacillales; family Lactobacillaceae; genus Lactobacillus; species Lactobacillus sp. HMSC08B12. The sequence goes on from NZ_KV793093.1 coordinate 4,404, forward strand.
TTGTCAGGCAGGATCACGATGCCCAGGTCAAAGTTGCCGGCCTGCTTGAAGAGGCCCACCGCCCGTTCAGTTGCGTGCTGGCCTGGATCGTCGCCGTCATAGTTGATGACGACTTGCTTGGTGATCCGGCGGATCATATAGACCTGCTGCTGGGTCAAACTGGTCCCCATGGAGGCAATCCCGGTCTTGACCCCGGACTTATAGGCCGAAATCACGTCCATATGTCCTTCAAACAAGACCAGGTGTCCCTCTTTTCTGGCATGTTTCTTGGCTTCTGAAAAGTGGAAGAGCAGGTCGGACTTGTTGAAGATGCTGGTTTCCGGACTGTTCAAGTACTTGGGTTCTTCCGGGTCATCGCTGATTCTCCGGCCGGAAAAGGCTACCGGGTGGCCGCTTTCATCACTCATCGGGAACATCAAGCGGTCTCTGAAGCGGTCAAAGAGGCGGCCGTCCTGGCTCTTGACAAACAAGCCGCTTTCCGCCAGCTGGTCATCCGTATAGCCTTCGCCTCGCAAATAGGTCAAGAGCAGGTCGGACTTGCCTGGGGCATAGCCGATCTTAAAGTGCCTGAGCAGGTCATCGTCCAGACCTCTTTTTCTTGCATATTCCAGGCCCCTTTCCCCGATCTTGGTAGTCATGAGAACCTGCTGGTAAAAGTCCGCCGCTTCCTTGTGCATCTGCATCAAAGGATTCAGCTTGACCGGCTGCTCCTGGTATTCCTGGGGCATGGGGATATTGGCGAATTCCGCTACTCTTTCAACGCTTTCTGGAAAAGTAACTTCTTCCTTTTCCATGATGAACTTGTAGACATTGCCGCCTTTATGGCAGCCAAAGCAGTAGAAGAACTGCTTGTCCGGGTTGACGCTGAAAGAGGGGGTCTTTTCTTGATGAAAAGGGCAAAGACCAACATAGTCTTTGCCTCTCTTCTCTAGTGATACATACTGGCTGATCACGTCAACGATATTTACGCTGCCCCGAACTTCATTGATAAAATCTTCCGAAATTCTTCCAGCCAATTTGCCTCATCCTTTATTAAAAATTTGCTTCTTACTTGATAACCAACTTGCTCAAGTCGCCCAAGCGCTTGGCCAGGTCATTGACAGCTGCCAGCTGGCTCAAGCGGTTGTTCTTGACTGCTTCGTCCTTGGCCATGATCATGTTGACGTCGAAGTAGCGGTCGATTACCCCTTGCAAAGCAACGAAGGCTTCGTAAAGTTCAGCATGGTCCTTGACATTTGCCAAAGCTTCAACTCCATTATAAAGGTCTTGTTCGCTTCTGTCTTCAAATAAGCTTGGGTCAACCGGACTAGCCTGGCTGAACTTAGCCTTCTTCAAGATGTTGGCGATTCTAGTCAGACTTTCAACGACTGGCTTGAAGGCCTCGTCGTCATGGTGCTGCTGCAGAACCTTGGCAGCGGCCAGGATCTGGCTTGGGTCTTGTTCGCTTGAAGCCAGAACGGCGTCGATAACGTCGTATTGGTAGTTGTTCTTTTGCAAGAACTGCTTGATCCGGTCACGGATGAAGTCAGCAAGTTGCTTGTCTTCTTCCGCCCCTTGCGGCAGCTTGGCCGGAGTCTTGCCAGACAAAAGTTCCACGATTTCCGGAACAACCTGGTCAAATGGAAGGGACCAGTCTTCATTCAAAAGGATCCGGACAATCCCGTAAGCGTAACGGCGCAAAGCGTATGGGTCGTTTGATGATGAAGGAATCATCCCGGCACCAAAGAAGGCGATAATGGTGTCCAGCTTGTCAGCAACTGACAAGAGGGCGCCGACCTTGGTCTTCGGCAAGTCGCCTTCAGCCGTGGTTGGCATGTAGTGTTCCTTGATGGCGACAGAAACGTTTTCGTTTTCGCCAGCCAGGCGGGCATAGTGCATCCCCATAACCCCTTGCAGTTCAGCGAATTCGCCGACCATTTGGGTTACCAGGTCGAACTTGTACAGGCCGCTTACCCGGTCAAAGTCAGCCACTTCTTCAGCTGACAGGCCGAATCTCTTGGCCAGGTAGTCGCCGATGATCCGGACCCGGGTCATCTTTTCTGCCATAGAACCGATCTTGTCGTGGAAGGAAACGCTGTCCATCCGGTCAACAAAGTGGCTGAGCGGGTACTTGCGGTCTTCGTCGTAGAAGAATACCGCGTCATCTAGGCGGGCAACCAGGACCTTTTCATTACCGGAAATCACGTTTTCCAAGTGGTCCTTGTTCCCGTTTCTCACGGAGATGAAGTAGTTGATTAGCTTGCCTTCCTGGTCGTAGACTTCAAAATAGCGCTGGTTGTCCTTCATGGAAGTGATCAGGACTTCGTCCGGGATTTCCAGGTACTTTTGGTCAAATGAGCCGGCAAAAACAGTCGGGTATTCAACCAGGTTGTTGACTTCTTCCAAGAGGCTGGCATCCAGCTTGATTTGCCAGTTGTGGCTGTTTACCAGGTCGTTGATCTGGGAAACGATCATGGCCTTGCGTTCGTCAGCATCAACGATGACGTATTGGTCCCGCAGAGCTTCCACGTAGTCGTCAGCGTTGGCCAAAACCACGCTGTCGCCCAGGAAGCGGTGACCGGCAGTCTTGCGGCCGGCAGTGATGTCCAGGAACTCAACTGGGACGACTTCGCTGCCGTAAAGGGCAACGAGCCAGTGGATCGGGCGGACAAATTCAAAGTCTTGGGAGTCCCAGCGCATCTTGGTCGGGAAGGTCATGGACTTGATTACTTCATCCAGGCCCAAGAGGATTTCCTTAGCTTCCTTGCCGGCCTTTTGCACGTGCACGTAGGCATATTCCACGCCCTTGAGTTCTTCAAAGTAGATGTCGTCGGCGCTCATCCCCTGGCCGCGGGCAAAACCGACAGCGGCCTTGGTCCAGTTGCCGTCAGCGTCCTGGGCGATCTTCTTGGCTGGCCCCTTCTTGACTTCGTCCACGTCAGCCTGCTTTTCATCCAGTTCCTTGACCAGGACAGTCAGGCGGCGGGGAGTTGAGTAGGTCTTGATTTCCTTAAAGCCCAGGCCATTTTCCTTCAAGAACTTGCCAGTTCTGTCAGCCAGCTGCTTGACTGATTTGCTGACCACGTGGGCTGGCATTTCTTCAACGCCGATTTCAAATAAAAAGTCTTTAGTCATTGCTTGCCTCCGCCTTTGCTTGTGCGCTCTTCAACAATGGGAAGCCGCGCTTTTCACGTTCTTCCACAAACTTAACCGCTACTTCGTGAGCCATGTTGCGGATTCGGTGCAGGTAGCCGGCCCGTTCAGTTACTGAGACTGCCCCCCGGGCGTCCAGCAGGTTGAAGGTGTGGGAACACTTCAAGATGTAGTCGTAAGCCGGGTGAACCAGGTTCTGGCCCAAAAGGCGCTTGGAAATTCTTTCGTAAGTGTCAAAGAATTCCAGCAATTGCTTCTGGTCACTTTCTTCAAAGGCGTACTTGGAGTGTTCGTATTCAGGTTCCTTGAAAATGTCCCGGTAAAGGACGCCGTCGCCCCATTCCAGGTCAAAGACTGAGTTAACGTCCTGGATGTAGGAAGCCAGCCGTTCAACCCCGTAAGTGATTTCGCCCATGGTTGGCTTGACGTCCAGTTCGCCGACAGTTTGGAAGTAGGTAAATTGGGAAACTTCCATCCCGTCCAGCCAGACTTCCCAGCCAACACCGGCACAGCCCATGGATGGGTTTTCCCAGTTGTCTTCAACGAAGCGGATGTCGTGTTCCAAAGGTTCAATGCCAAGAACCTTCAAGGAGTCCAGGTAGTATTGCTGGATTTCCAGCGGAGCCGGCTTTAAAACGACTTGGAACTGGTGGTGCTGGAAGAGCCGGTTCGGGTTGTCCCCGTAGCGCCCGTCAGCTGGCCGGCGGGAAGGCTCAACGTAGCAGGCCTTCCAAGGTTCAGGCCCGACTGCCCGCAAGAAGGTGTATGGGCTCATCGTCCCCGCACCCTTGTTTTCATCATATGACGGCATGATCATGCAGCCTTTTGAAGCCCAGAACTGTTCAAGCTTGAAGATCATGGTCTGAATATCTAATTTTTGTGTCATAGTTACCTCCTATGCAAGGCCATAGAAAAAGCCTATGCAATTTTACTTTTGCATAGGGACGAAAAAGTATTCGCGGTTCCACCCTAATTCAGGAAGCCTATTTGCTTCCTGCTCTTAATTAGCTTGGCTAGAGGGGCCTTTTCCCGCTGTATCCTTCCACCAACCGATACTCGCTGCCGCGGTACTTTTTTATTTCCTCATCATTACCAATATACAGGCTAATTTTACCACAAATCCCTTTTCTTTTCATGTTTTTTTAGGAAAATCAGCTGCCCCGGACCTCATTTAAAAAGCGGAGGCTGGGCAGGTGCAAATCCACTGTTGCCTGGTAGATCTGGGCGATGGCCCGCCGGCTTTCCTTTTTCAAATCTTCGCCGATCTGGATCTCTCCTAAACGGCTGATTGGTAAAAGGGCCAGGGTTCTGATTAAGGCAGTAGCCTTTGGCGACAGGTGCAGGCGGCTGACAGAGCGGAAATGGTCGCTGCAGACCACCCCGCCGGCGGCGATTGAATAGTCAAAAATTCCTTTTTCCTTGCCGCAGATCACGCAGGCCCCCAGCTGAGGAGCTACCCCGAAGGCATCCAGGAGCTGCAGCTGGACAATTTGGGCAATAATTTCCGGGTCCTGGCCAGCCACGATCCGGTTAAAGGCCACTAGCAAAAGGTCATAGTAGCCCCCCAGTTTCTGGTACTCGCTGAAGGCATGGTCAGCTAGGTCAAAAAGATAAGAAAGATAGGCATTTTTGTCCAGGTCGGTAAAAAGCTCATCGTGCTGGCTGAGCTTCTTATAGGTCCGCAGCTGGCTGATCCCCTTGTAGCGGGTCAAGATGCCAAAAGTCCCTTCCGTAAAGGGCAAAACCGCGGCGGCCAGCTGGGACTTGGGCCGCATCCCACCTTTGGCAATTACGGTGACGATTCCCAGTTCCTTGGTCCAGAGCTTGGCCAAGAGGTCAGCCTCTTTATACTGCTGCCTTTTAAAAAGCAGGCCGTGGACATCGAGCAGGTCAGCGGCCATTAAAGTTCCTTCTTGTCATAGCCGATGGACTTGAGGAAGGCCGGGTCCTGCCGCCAGTCGCGCCGTACCTTGACCCAGAGCTTCAAGTTAACCTTCTCGCCCAGAAGATTTTCGATTTCTTTTCTGGACCGCATCCCGATCTGCTTAATCATGGACCCTCTTTGCCCGATAATGATCCGCTTTTGCCCGTCTTTTTCCACAAAAATCGTGGCATCAATCTGCAATTTGCCATTGATCCGCTGGTTCATCTGGTCAACCCAGACAGCAGTTGAGTGGGGAACTTCCTGGTCGGTCAAGCGAAGGATCTGTTCTCTGATCATCTCAGCCACCACGAAGTATTCCGGCCGGTCGGTTACTTCATCTGAAGCGTAGTATTGCGGTCCTTCTGGCAGGTAGTCCTTCAAGGTCTTGAGCAAGTCGTCGACCCCGTTGCCCTGCCGGGCGGAAATTGGCAAAAATTCCGCGAACTTGCCGACGGCCTGGTAGGAGTCGATGATTGGCAAAAGATCATTTGGGTGAACCTGGTCGATCTTGTTGATAACCAAAAATACCGGAATATCCAAATCCTTCAAAAGACCGGCCACGTATTCCTCGCCCTTGCCGGCTTCTTTAGCGTCAACCATGAACATGACTAAGTCAACGTCCTTTAAAGAAGACAGGCTGGCCTTGTCCATGTATTCGTCCAGGTCGGAATGGCTCTTGAAAATCCCCGGCGTGTCGACAAAGACAACTTGCATGTCATCTTCAGTGTAGATGCCGGAAATCTTGTTTCTGGTAGTTTGCGGCTTGGCGGAGGTGATCGCCACCTTCTGCCCGATTAAACGGTTCATCAAGGTTGACTTGCCGACATTTGGCCGGCCAACCAATGCTACGAAACCTGACTTGTGTTTACTTATTTGCCCCATCTTGAATGTCCTTTTCTGTGAAATGGTATGGTATCAATTGCTCAACTGTAAAGCGCTCATAGTCCCCCTGGCTGTCGGTCAGAATTACTTCCGTTTCCGGAGCCATAAATTCGCTCATTACCTGCCGGCAGGCCCCGCAAGGGGAGATTGGCCGGTCAGTGTTGCCGATGATCAAAAGGCACTTGATCTTGCCCTGCCGGCCAGCGTTCACCCAGGAGAAGATCGCCGTCCGTTCGGCGCAGTTGGTCAAGCCAAAAGAAGAGTTTTCAATATTGACCCCGGTAAAAATTTCTCCCGCGTCCGTCACTAAAGCGCTGGCCACGTGAAAGTGGGAATAAGGGCTATAGGCATCCGCCAAATGGTCCTTGGCCAGCAAAAAGAGTTTTTCTTCCAACTCGTTCATGCTATTTTCCTCTTCCTTCGTCTAATTGGTCCGGATAAAGGGGCAGGCCATATTCTTCCAAAATCTTGCCCTGGATGCCAAACATTTCCTTGGCTTCGTCTGGCTCGATGTGGTCATAGCCATTTAAGTGCAAATAGCCGTGCACGATCGTGTAGCCAAATTCCCGGTCAAAGCCGGTGCCATATTCCTTGCTGTGGCGCTCGATAACACTTGGGCACATGAACAAGTCGCCAATGTCTTCGATAAAGTCCGGGTCCTGGGTGAACATAGCCAGGTCCAGGCCGTCGTCGCCGTCTTCAATGGCGAAAGAAATCACATCGGTTGGCCGGTCTTTATCCCGGTAGTCCCGGTTGATAGCCTGCGACCGGTCTTCGTCAACGAAATTGATGCTCATTTCCTGGGCATTGTCCTTGCCGATTTCCTTTTTCGCCATGAGGAGCAGCTGCATGATCCAGTCTTCCCAGTCCCGGTCTCCCTTAGTCAAAAAGCCGACTTCATCGCTGTAGCTTACGTCAATTCCCTGCATTATTTTCCTTCCTCTTCATATGCCTTGATAATCTTTGCTACGACTGGGTGCCGGACAACGTCAGCCGCACTGAATTCCACGAACTCGATCTGGTCGATCCCCTGCAGGATATTGCGGGCCGTGATCAAACCGCTGTGGGCCTTGCCAGGCAGGTCGATCTGGGTCATGTCCCCGTTGACCACCATCTTGGAGTTAAAGCCCAGCCGGGTTAAAAACATCTTCATTTGGGCGTCAGTCGTGTTCTGCGCTTCGTCTAAAATGACGAAAGCTTCTTCCAAGGTCCGCCCTCTCATGTAAGCAAGAGGAGCGATTTCGATAACGCCCCGCTCCATCAAACGGTCAGTTGGTCCCTGCCCTAAGATGGCATAAAGGGAGTCATAGATTGGCCGCAGGTAAGGGTCAACCTTTTCCTTAAGGTCCCCTGGCAAAAAGCCCAGGGATTCCCCGGCTTCAACTGCCGGCCGGGTCAAGATGATCTTGGAGACCTCTCCCCGCTTAAAGGCAGCAACCGCGCAGACGACAGCCAAGAAGGTCTTCCCTGTCCCGGCGGGTCCGATCCCAAAGACCACGTCGCTCTTGTTGATGGCTTCAACATAGCTCTTCTGGGTCATATTCTTGACCCGGACTGGCCGGCCCTTAGCATCTCTGATCAAGATCTGCTTATAGAGGTCGCCAAAGTATTCAGTTGTCCCCCGGTCAGCCATTTTCATGGCGCTGACCACATCGGCCGGAGTTAAATTGATCCCGTTGCTGGCTACCCCGTCTAAGGCCTTTAAAACCCGCAAGACGGTCTCCACCTGCTCTTCAGGTCCAGCAACCTTGATCTGACCACCCAGGTCAGTAACGATAACCTCATAGCCTTCTTCGATCAGCTTCAAATTGCTGTCATTTACGCCCACCAGCTTCTGGACATTTTCGCTGCTGTGGGGCAAAAACTTCTTTTCCAATAAAAGAACTCCTTCATTTTCAAACCAGCGGGCAAGCACATCTCTGTCCGCCAGACTATACTCTTCTAAACCAATGATACACGATTTAGGCCAAAAGAGAACACGGAAAATAAGCAAGAAAAAAGCTCCCGTTTTCACGAGAGCTTCAGTCGATTAATAATGTCTACGCTTGCGAGCGGCCTCAGATTTTAACTTTCTGCGAACGCTTGGCTTTTCGTAGAATTCACGCTTGCGGTATTCTTGCAAAGTACCACTTCTAGAAACGGAACGCTTGAAACGACGAAGAGCATCATCAATAGACTCGTTTTCGTGAACGATAGTCTTAGCCATGTGTGATCCCTCCTTCCATTTCTTGGCATTGCTGCCATAAGCATTTATCTAAATTATAGCAAAAATCGACTAATCGTCAATAGACTGGACAGATTTTTTGAAAAGTTTTTTGGGCTAAGATCCAGAAAGCGCATTATCCGGTATAATAGAGTTGATGAGGTGATCTATATGACTGAAAATAAAGCAGAAAACAAGCAAACAGAAAAAACTGAAAAGATGGAAGTCAACATTATTATTATTTCCGACTCAGCTGGGGAAACGGCCTTTAACAACGCCCAGGCGGCTGCCGTCCAGTTCCCTGACGCCGAAGTCAACTACCGCCGCTATCCTTTCATGGTTAACGAAAAGAAGCTGGCCGCTACCCTGGAAGAAATCGAGCAGTACCCTAACCTGGTCATCGTCTACAGCATGCTGGATGAGAAGCTGCAATTGCCGATCATCAAGTTTGCACGGGAACACAAGGCTAGGTACATCGACATTTTGTCTCCGATCATTGAGGCTATCGGCCAGACGACCCATATGAAGCCGACCGGCCTGGTTGGGGCTAACCACCAATTGACCAACAAGTACTTCAACCGGATTTCCGCCATGGAATTCGCGGTTATGTACGACGACGGCAAGGATCCGCGGGGCTTTTTGGAAGCAGACGTTGTCTTGTTAGGTGTCTCCCGGACTTCCAAGACTCCCCTTTCCTTGCTTTTGGCTAACAAGGGGCTTAAGGTGGCCAACTTGCCGCTAGTACCGCAGACCCACATACCAAAGGAAATCTACCAAATTGACCCGAAGAAGATCATTGGTTTGACCACCGATCCGCAAGTGCTCAACCGCATCCGCCGGCAAAGAATGATCAGCTACGGGATGGACCCCGACACTGCCTACTCCAACATGGACTCCATCAATGCCGAACTGGACAGTGCCATGGCCTTATACAAGAAGCTGGGCTGCTTCGTGATCAACGTGGCTGAACGGTCAATCGAAGAAACCGCGGCTTTGATTATAAACCACCTGGGTTACGAAGAAGATTAATCAAATAATTGCGTAAAAAAACGCGCTGCTTACAACAAACGTAAGCGCGCGTTTTTCTTTTACTTCAGCGGACTTTCATCCACTCTGAAGACTTCTCCAGAAACTGGATCAACTAAAATGAAATATTCCGAATCATAAAACTTACTAAATCTTGA
>NZ_KV793094.1:0-28244 GCF_001808415.1 Lactobacillus sp. HMSC08B12
TTTACACAAGTTTTTATACTGAACCCTTTTTTAGCTAGCCAAAAGAAAAATGCCGTCCCTCGCGGAACGACAATTTAATAATTTTTTCGGAATTATATATGCTCTTACTTGTCCAGGCCAGTCCACTTCCAAGAAGTTACTTCTGGAATGTCTTCACCGTGGTCCCGGATGTAAGCGTGGTGCTTAGACAGCAGGCTGTCCATCTTGTCAATGAAGGCAGCACTCTTGTCCTTCAAGGCTGGGATTTGTTCAACCGCGTCCTTGGCCAGGTCGAAACGGTCAAGGTGGTTCAAGACCCGCATGTCAAATGCCGTGGTAATGTCACCATTTTCTTCATAGCAGTGAATTGAAACGTTGTAACGCTTGCGGGCAAACCAGATGGATTCCATCATGGTCTTGTAGCCATGCCATGCAAAAATGGTTGGCACGTCAGTTGGGAAGAGGCGGTCGAATTCCTCTTGGGAAATAGCAGCTGGGTTATCCTTTGGCGCCATCAGCTTCATCACGTCAACCACGTTGATGTAGCGGATCTTCAAGTCTGGGAAGTTCTGGTGCAGGATATCGATCGCTGCCAGGGTTTCCATGGTCGGTTCAGTTTCAGTTGAAGCGAAGACCACGTCCGGCTTGGCATCCTTGTCAGTTGAAGCCCAGTCGATGTAGCCCAGGCCCTTGTCAACCAGCTTGGCGGCTTCTTCAGGAGTGAACCATTGCGGCCGTTCCTGCTTGGAAGTTACCAGCAGGTTGATCCCTTCCCGGTCACGGAAGGCCTTATCAGCTACAGCCAGCAAAGTGTTGGTGTCAGCTGGCAGGTATTCATGAATCATGTCCGGCCGGTTCTTTTCAAACAAGTGGGTCAAAAGACCTGGATCCTGGTGGGTGTAGCCGTTGTGGTCCTGCTGGAAGACAGTTGACGTAGCTACAAAGTTCAATGATGGGTAATCGCGGCGCCAGTATTGTTCCTTAGCCTTCCGCAGCCACTTCATGTGCTGGGTCAGCATGGAGTCAACCACCCGGCCAAAGGCTTCGTAAGTAGCGAAGAAGCCGTGGCGGCCAGTCAAAACGTAGCCTTCCAGCATCCCTTCATCTTGGTGCTCTGACAATTGTGAGTCAATCAAACGGCCTTGCGCAGCCAGGTTTTCATCGTTTGGTTCGTGGATTTCACTTTCCCATTGCCGCTTTTCGCCGTCCAGGAAGTCAAACAAGCGGTTGGACTTAGATTCGTCCGGGCCAAAGCCCCGGAAAGTAGTCGGGTTCAGTTCTGCCACCTTGGTCAGGTACTTGGCCCATTCCACCATATCCTGGGCGTCCTTGGAGCCCGGCTTGCCAACTTCAAAGGCAAAGTCGCGCCAGTCTGGCAGGTTCAAGCGCTTAGGATTGATCCCCCCGTTAGTGACTGGGTTCATAGCCATTCTTTGGTCACCATGAACCGCGTTTTGCAGGACTAAGTCAGTCGGGTAGCCGGTTTCGTCAAACAGTTCTTCCGGCTTGTAGCTCTTCAGCCAGTCCAGCAACAGTTCCTTGTGGTCCATGTGCTTCTGGTCAACCGGAAGCGGAATCTGGTGGGCCCGGAAGGAGTTTTCAATCGGGTTGCCGTCCAAATCGGCCTTAGGACCAGTCCAGCCCTTCGGGCATTGGAAGATCAAGAGCGGCCAGTGGGCAAATGATTCATCGCCGTTTTCACGAGCATTCTTTTGAATAGCCTTGATGTCTTCAATGATGGCATCCAGGGTCTTGGCCATTTCCTCATGGATCTGGTCAATATCCTTCATCCCGTCAAAGCGGCCGCCCTTGAAAGTTGAAACGAAGTAAGGCTTCCAGCCCATGCCTTCAAAGTACTTGGTCAGTTCTTCATCGCTCATGCGGGCAGTAATGGTTGGGTTGGAAATCTTAAAGCCGTTAACCTGCAGGATTGGCAAGACAGCTCCGTCCTTGACCGGGTTGATGAAGCGGTTGGAGAACCAGCCAGCAGCCAGCGGGCCGGTTTCAGCTTCCCCGTCACCAATTTCAGCGGCGGCAATCACGTCCGGGTTGTCCAGAATCGCGCCAGTCGCGTGCGACAAAGTGTAGCCCAGTTCCCCGCCTTCATGGATTGAACCCGGGGTTTCCGGAGCCGCGTGGGAAGCTACCCCGCCCGGGAAGCTGAAGCGCTTGAAGAGCTTGGTCATCCCGGCTTCGTCTTGGCTGATTTCCGGGTAGATTTCAGAGTAAGACCCGTCCAGGTATGAGTTGGAAACCATCACCTGGCCGCCGTGACCGGAACCTTCGATGTAGAACATGTTCAAGTCATACTTCTTGATAACCCGGTTTAAGTGGGCGTAGATAAAGTTCTGCGGCGCGATCGTGCCCCAGTGGCCAACCGGCTTGATCTTGACGTCGTCTGCCGTCAGTTCTTCCTTAAGCAAGGGGTTCTTGAGCAGGAACAACTGGCCGACTGACAAGTAGTTGGCGGCCCGCCACCAAGCGTCGACGCTCTTTAAGTATTCTTTTGAATCGTAATCTGCTGTCATCTTTTTACTCCTTTGAGGAACTCTCTGTTTTACTTGTTTCAATCATACCATTTACAAAAAATAAGTCAATCAATCTGATAATTGGATCCTACCAATTTTGCAAATCCTTAAAATACTTTGCAAAGAAGAAAAGACAGAAGATAGAAAAGATAGAAAAAGTGAAAAATAAAACGGACAGGTATACCTGTCCGCTTTATTTACTCTTAATTCAAATTGACAAAGCTGTTGAAGCGCATGTACTTGTAGTGAACCCGCATGCTGGAGACTTCAAATGGCGTGCCGTCATCCAAAAAGAAGATCCCGTCCATCACGCCAACCGGCTCAGTGGCCTTGAGCTGCAGCGCTTCTTGGTCTTCCGCGCTTGAAGGGGAAACCGTAATGGTCAAATAAGACCGGGTGACCGCCTTGTTTTGCGCGTCTTCCAGGTAGTTGAACAAGGACCCCTGCAGAATCTCTTCTTTAAGCTCCGGCAGGATCTTGATCGGCACGAAGCCTTCTTCAATCAAGAAGGGCTGGCCGTCCAAAAGGCGGAGGCGCTTGAACTGGTAGACAAAGTCATTTTCACTCAAGAAGAGGTCCTGGGCCGTTTCTGGGCTGGCCTTGACCACCTTGAATTCCAGCAGCTTAATCCCCTGCTTCTTGCCTGGCGCTAAAAAGCTGTCCGTCAAGCCCAGGTTGGACCCTTCATAGCGGAACATGGCCTGGTTCTTCAAGTACAAGGGGTTGATAAAAGTCCCGCTGCCCCGCTTCTTAAAAACGATGCCTTGCTGGGCAAGAAGTTCCAGAGCCCGCTTCATCGACGACCGGCTGACCTGATACTGTTCGGCCAGGCTGCGCTCATCGGGCAGCCGCATCCCCTCATATTCGCCCGCTAAAATCCGGCGTTTGATGTCAAGCATGACCGTCCGGTAAACATAATCAGCCATTCAGCCACCTACTTTGCTTGTGCGATTGCAGCCAGGAACCAGTCCTTGAAGGCCTGGCGGTCAACCTTGACCGCGATCTTGGCGTTGGCCTTTTGGCCAAAGAAGCCTTCAAAGTCCATGACTGAAGCCCCGTAAGTGTAAGGACCCTTGGTGTCTACCGCCACGTAAGCTTCCTTGACTTCAAACAGATCTGGCGCCAGCAGCATGGCAGCCGTCAAGGCGTCATAGATCCGCTTGCCAGAATCGGCGTCAGCGTCGTTTAATTCATATTGAGAGTTGAGCCCGTAGATCATTTCCCCGACCCGGCCCAAAGCCTTGATTTCTTCCAGGCTGGCCGCGTCAACGAAGGCCTGGTTGCCGACTTCCAAAGGAGCCACGTAGATGTCCAGGCCCTTGGCGCCCAAGTCAAAGACGATCTTGGCTGCTTCCGGGTCCCCGGAAACGTTATATTCGTCGTAAGGACCGTAGTTGCCCCGGCCCAGGGCTCCACCCATGATGTAAAGGCGGTCGATCTTGTCCAGGTCTTCCGGATATTGGCGGAAGTAAAGGGCAAAGTCCGTGGCTGGCCCGATCTGCATCAAGGTCACCTTTTCCGGGCTTTGGCTGACTACTTCGTGGATCTTGGTCGCGGCTAAGCCTTCTACCAAAAGGCTCTGGTCAGCTTCCGGGAAGTCAAAGCCGTCCATCCCGCTGGCCCCGTGGACTTCAGAAGCATCGATGGCTTCCTTGACCAAAGGCAACTTGGCCCCGGCCACAACTGGGACCTTAGTGCCCAGGAAGGCCTGCAGGCGCAGGGTGTTGTTCAAAGTCTTCTCCAAAGAAACGTTGCCCCAGGTTGGCACGATCAGCTTCACGTCCAGTTCCTTGGCGAACAGGGCGATCGTTAGGCAGACCGCGTCATCGATCCCGGGATCAGTTGAAATAATTAAGGGTTTCTTGTTCATTAATCGTTCTCCATTATTCAGAATAGCTTTATTCTATCATTTCACCCGGCAAATAAAAAGAAAAGAAGCGGTTGCTTCTTTTCCAAAAAATTTCTTTAGCGGCTGCGGACTTCAATCTCCCCGTTGTCGCGGGCGATGATGACCTGGTCGCAGATGTTTAAAAAGAGGCCGTGCTCAACTACCCCGACCGTATGGTCCAGGTAGTCAGCCAGACCACTTGGCACCGGAATCCGGTCCAGCTTGAGGTCCAGAATGTAGTTACCATAGTGGGTCTTAAGGCGCTGACCATCTTCCGTTAAACGGAATTCCGGCTTAAGCCCTTCATCTGCCAGGCGCTTTTCCACCTGCATGCAGGAGATCGGCAAAACTTCCACTGGCAGGGCAAAGCCGCTGAGGTGGTCAACCACCTTGCTTTCGTCTACGATCCAGACATTCTTCTTGGAGTTGACGGCCACGTTCTTTTCCAAGGTCAAGGCGGCCCCGCCTCCCTTGATCCCGTTTAACTGCTTGTCCACTCTGTCGGCCCCGTCAACCGTTAAATCAACCTGGTCAACTTCACTGAGGGGGCTGACAGTAAAGCCATAGCCTTCCAGCTGCTTTTGACTGCGGCTGGAGGTGGTCACGACTGCCTTAAGAGTCAAGCCTGCTGCTTTCTTCTTGCCCAGTTCATCGATGAAGAACTTCACCGTTGACCCGGTGCCGACGCCTAAAACCATCCCGTCTTCCACCAAGGCAGCTGCTTTCTTGGCAGCAGCCTTTTTCAATCCATCTTGCTTTGCTTGGTCCATTTTTTGCCTCCGCTATTTTTCCAAAATGCTTGTCAGCTCAGCTACCTGCTTAGCCACTGAGTCACGGCCGAAGATATAAGAGCCCGCCACAAAAACATCAGCTCCGGCCTCTTTGGCGATTTCCGCTGTCTGAGCATTGATCCCGCCGTCTACTTCGATCGGAAGATCTGGCAGAATTGCCCGGGCGGCCTTGATCCGGTCTGCTGCTTCTTCCATGAACTTCTGCCCGCCAAAGCCCGGATAGACCGTCATCAAGAGAACCTGGTCAAGCTTGTCCTTGTAGCGCTCCAGCACCTTAATGTCAGTATCTGGACTAAGGACTAACCCGCAGGAGACGCCATTTTCCTTTAAGTAGTCCAACCAGTGGTCAATTCGGTTTGGGTAGTCGGCTTCATAGTGAATTTCAATCAAGTCGCTGCCCGCTTTAACAAAGGCTGGTAAAAGGTCAGGCAGGTTGTTGCTCATGAGGTGGACTTCCGCGGTCAGGTTCGGGAACTGCTTTTTAAAATCACTGACCAGCTGGGGACCATATGACAGGTTGGGCACGAAATGTCCGTCCATCACGTCGATGTGGAAGCGGCGGATCCCGCTGTCAGCTGCTTCCTGGATCTGCTGGCCTAAGTGCAGGTTGTCCGCGTTGAGAATTGAGGGTGCAATAATCATCTAGTCACCCATCCTTTACTCAGCTAACGCGGACGCAACGCTGGCCCGGTCCGGGATAGAAGGCTGGGCCCCCATCTTCTGCACGGCTAAAGACGACGCCCGGTTGGCAAAGCGGGCAGCCTCATGCAGGTTGCTGAAGTCGCTGGCCAAGGATCCGGCCAAAAAGCCTAAGAAGGTATCGCCAGCCGCCGTCGTGTCCACCGCCTTGACCTTAAAGGCTGGTACAAGACCGGTAAAGACTGGAGAAGACAGGTAGGCCCCCTTGCTGCCGTAGGTGATGATCACATGCTTAACGCCCAGTTCATGCAGCTTGGCCGCGTTCTTTTCCAGGTCCGCCTCTTCTACAACTGGCAAAGAAGTCAGCAGGGCACTTTCCGTTTCGTTTGGCGTGATCAAGTCAGTCACGGCCAAGAGGTCAACTGGCAGGTCCTTGATCGCAGGAGCTGGGTTCAAGATAGTTACCTTGCCGGCCGCCTTAGCCAGCTTGAAGGCGGCTGTTGTTGCTTCCAGCGGGGTTTCCAGCTGGGCGATGACGCAGTCAGCAGCTTCAATGACGTCTTTAGCCGCCAAAACGTCGGCTTCAGTCAAGCTGTAGTTGGCCCCATGGTCGATGATAATGTCGTTTTGCCCTTCCGCGTTCAAGGTAATGTAGGCATGGCCAGTCTTAAAGCCAGCGGTTGGCAAGACATAGTCAGTCTTGACCCCGTAGCCGGCCAGTTGCTCCTTCATCCAGCTCCCATAGGAGTCTTCGCCGACTTTAGAGATGAAGATGGTCTCAGCCGCGCTCTTAGCAGCCGCGACTGCCTGGTTGGCCCCCTTGCCGCCGCCAGCCTCGCTGACCTTGTGGGCGTTGATGGTTTCGCCTGGCTTGGGGAATTTTTCTACATGCAGGGTCGTGTCCACGTTGCTGGACCCGATTACTACGATCTTTTTCATAGCATTTTCTCCTTAACTTTAATTCTAAGTCAATTATAACTATTCCCGTCCTTTTAAAAAAGCGCTTTAGCCGACCAACTGGTAGGCTGTCTTAAAGCGGCTGAGATTATAGCGGTCGTAAAGGTCGGCCAGGACAACGTTAAAGTTCTGGATCCTGGTATTTGGGTCTGGATTCTTGGAATCAAAACGTTCTGCCAAAGAAGCTAAGGCCTGGCTTCTGACAGCCTCGTAGTCGCTCAGCTGATCCACCCGCCCCCGCAAGTCCCGGCAAAGAGCGCTGAGGGTGAAGTCTGACTCCGCCGCTAAAAAGTTCAGCTGGCTGTCAAAGACTAACTTGTAACGGTAAGCCTTCCGGCCCGGGAAGTCCTGGGAATTGAACAAGTCCAGGTACAGGACCAGTTTCTGCTTATCCAGGCTGGCCAGGTCCTTACCCTGACTAAGGCACTTAAACTTCAGAAAGTTGACAAAAAAGTCGTAAAAGTCCCCGTAAAAATCTTCCTCAAAGCGTTCGATGCTTGGGTCTTCTGCCAGCAGCTGCTTTGCCAGCACTTCTTCAATCTTCATTTCATGCTCCTCGTCTATTTTTTCTCTTCTTCCTGTTGCGTTTACTGCTAATTTCCCAGGATTTTACAACTCAATGTCTAAAAAGCCTACTATTACGGCCTTTTTCGAAGTTTAAGATAATATTTTTTGAGTTATAACTTAAACTCAACGAAATCCTGTAAAAGGTTGATATATCAAGTGATAGAGCACTTTGAGTAGTAATTTATGGGAAATTAGCATTTACAGTCGTCTAAGAAAATTATACCTGGGCTGCTGCTTGAAATGTAGTTCCAATTTCTTAACAAAAAAAGCGCGTCAACTGACGCGTCTTTTTGAACAACTGTTTTATGAATTTAACTTAACGTAGATGTATAAGCCGGCAACCAAGAGCAAAAAGCCAACACAGGTCAGAAAAACCGCCTTTTGCCAGCCTTTAGCCAAGTGGTCACTTGCAAAGGAAAACAGCCACCAAGCTAATGTCGCAACGGCTGACATCCACAAATTGTGCTGGCCGCTCACAAAATCAATAATCATGAATATTGCTACTAAAAGTACCGGTGGCAGCAGATATAAAGTCAACTTTTTACCCATTCAAATCTCTCCCTAATTAAAAATTAATACGACCATTCTTAGGGTATTTGTCATGTGCGTCCCAGTACTTAGCAATATAATATCCTGGACTTCCTGCATAGTCTAATGCTTTCCCAACTACTGTAGACGTTACCTTTCCAGCTGCTCCTCCTACAATAGCTTGAATTGCTTTTACTATAACTTTTTTAGCAGCTTTTTTACCAATTTTCTTAATAGCGAACTTCACTCCTAGAGAAGCGGCACCACCTGAAGCACCGATTATCGCTGCGTCAATAGCTGCACCCATTTGCGAGACAGTTATTCCTTTCCAATTACTTTTGGAAAACATAGCACTACGCGCTCTAGTAGACGAAGGCTGCGATTCTGATGGCAAACTATAGTTTCCATGACGTTGATTATTTACAATCTCTCGAAGATAATCCTCACTTAAATCAGGATATTCACTCTTCAGTACCTCTACCACAGCATCAACATCTTCAGCTGCTAACCTATTTTCCACAGGCTCATCTTGGCTAATTGAACTTTGTTTAGATTTTTCAAATACCGTATGAATTGTAGCAGCATCGACAGTCTCAGTTACTACTGGTGCAGTGATGTTTAGTAATGTTGTTGAAAAAAGTACTACTGATATATATTTTGACAATTTTTTCATTATAGTTCCTCCATATCATTTTATTAAAAATGATAATAACAACAAAATGTGAGAGCGTCAACCCTTTAGTTACAAAAATGTAGTTCCGATTTCTTAACAAAAAAGACGCGTCACTTGACGCGCCTTTTGAGCAACTGTTTTATTGCTCTTGATCATCTTTTGAATTTTTGTCTCGGTCATTGAAATCTTGCAAAAAGCCGTGGTTAAACAATTCTCCTCTGATTTGTTCGGCCCGCTGGTCAGACTCCTTTTGCCAGTCAGCCTGCAGATTCCGGCGATACCTCAAGTAATTGGCCATCCGCCCGGTCCGGCTCAAAAAAGCCTGCTGCATTTTGCTGGAGTCCAGAAAACGCTGGTCCACTTCTTTTTCCAGCAAATTCCCGTTTCCATCAAAGCGGTAGCCGCCCCACATGTGCTGCTTGACCGGGTTCATGGGCAGGCTGTCGACATAGTGCAGCTTGCCCACCATCCGCTTGCTGGCCGTAAAGCCCAAAGTCACCGGGTCATAGATATCAACATAAGTATTGATTCTGCCCCGCAGCTGGGCCAGCAGCTGCCGCTCTTTATGAGTCAAAAGGCGCCAGATATTGGTGCCCTCATAGAGATAAGCAGCAGCAATCTGATCTGGAAAGCGGCAATTAGCCAGAGCGTATTCAGCATTGATCGCCCCTAGGGAATGCCCGTAGATGTAAAAATGGCCATCCGGGAATTCTTCCAGCCAGCGGTTAAGATAGCGGCTGGCCGTAACCAAGGCGCTGGGCACCTGCCTTTGATTAGTCAGCATGGCCAGAAAAATCGGCCAATTGGTGTTCAGCCACTCGTCCCGCCAGGTTGTCGCGTTGCCCTTCTTAAAGCCATAAGAGCCCTTGAACAAGACTGTAATCTCATTGTTGTTTTCGATCAAAAAAGCCTGCATCCCGTCCTTGGCGTAAACGTCCCGGGTCAATTGCCCAATCTTTTTGCCGGCGACTACAACTGTCTCGCCCACATTCAGCGCCTCATAAGACAGCTTGGTCAGTTCCACCCGGTCCAGGTCGGTCAATTCTTCATTGATCATTCTTCATCTTCCTCGCCTTGCAGGTATTTGGCAAAGCAGGCATAGTCGGCTTCCATCTGGTCGGCATACTTGACGGCCCAATGAGCCAGGCCCATGTCCAGCTCTTTTTGCTTGTGGACATAGCCGTAAATCATCGGCGCTGTCGGGCTTTGGTAGTGGGCAATGGCCAAAATGAAGGCACACATGTTGCAGTAGGCAGAGAAGCTTTCCTGGTCCAGATTGAGCGGGTCAATCGAGTCCTTCATGTCCCGGAACTGACGGACGTAAAAGCTTCTGCCGCCAGCTTCCATGGCCCCTAAGAAAGGATCATGGTAGGTCTGCAAAACCCGCTGGGCGGTAATGATCCGCTTGCCTTCCCCCTTGCCTTGGGCCTGGCTTTCCTCAACCGTCAAAGCAGACAAGTTGTAGCGAAGCGGCAATGCCTCCTTGATCTGCAAGACCAGGTGGCTGCCGTCCTTGCCAGTGAGCAGGGCCAGATAGCAGCGGGTTCCCCAGCTGCCGACGCCCACGCTGTAGCGGATGATGTCGGTCACTTCATAATTGATCAAAAGGACCCGGATGTCGTCAGTTACGCTCTTCTGGTAATCTTCCAGGCCTGCCATAAGCTCGGCATAAACATTCTGGGAAACACGCCGGGCCCGGGGCGGGTTTTCCTTAAAGCGCAAGCGCCCGTCTTCGGTCTTTTCCGTAAACTTCTTGACCACGGCATCAGAATTGTTCTTCGGTGCCCGGTCCGCTACCTTCAAGAGAACCCGCTTCATTTGCTCATTGTCCGTCATTTGACCTAAAAGGTCATCAACGCTATAAGACAAATTAAAGCGCTCAAGCAGGGGCAAGGAATTGGCGTACTTGATTCCCCGCCGGTAAGAGTGGACGCTTTCTGCCAAAATCCCGTCCAGCTGCTCTTTAGGATAGCCATTGATCCGGCCGGTCAAAACCACGCTGGTCAAAAGGCGCTTAAGGTCAAATTCCCAGTTGCCAATCCGGGCCTCGTCAAAATCGTTCAAGCCAAACAAAAGCTGGCGCTCCGGGGAAGCGAAGAAGCCGAAATTGGTTAGGTGGGAGTCCCCGCAAATGATTACCGGGATATGGGACTGGCCGTCTGGAAACTGGCGCAGGTCCTTTTCCATGATTCCGGCCGTGGCCCGGAAGTAGGAAAAGGGATTCTGCATCATCCGCTTGTGCCGCATCCCCAAAAGCTCGGGAATCATTTTCTCCTCAGTCAGCTTGATCAATTGAAACACGTCCCGCTTGACCGGGTTGAAAGTGCTGATCGCCGCAATTGGATGTTCCTTACGGCGGCCTTCTCCCTGCTTGATCAGTTCTTCCTGGCTGTCACCGATAAACATTTGATCGATTTTAAAAGTTTCGATTTCGTGGCGGTCTTTTTCCATCTTTCAGCCTACTTTTCGTCGTCTTCCAATTCGCTTTCCTGCGGCTTCATAGCTTCAAAAGCGTCCTTCTTCTTCGCCTTCTCTTCTTCTTCCTCTTCTTTAACGATCCGAACCTTTTCATCGGCTTCAGCGATGAAGTATTCCTGGCTGTTGAATGGGGTCTGTCCCCGCCGGTCAGCGTGCACCCATTCGGTCTTGTGCAGGATTCGGGCCTGGACATTGTCCTGCCACATCTTGGCAAAAATATCCAAAACTCTTTCCCGCAAGTCTTCTTGCAAAACCGGGAAGAGGGTTTCCACCCGCCGGTCCAAGTTCCGCCGCATCATGTCGGCGCTGGCCAGGTAAACGTCTTCCTTGCCGTCATTGTAGAAGTAGTAGATCCGGCTGTGTTCCAGGAAGCGGCCGACGATTGAGTGTACTTCGATATTGTCGCTGACGCCTGGGATTTCCGTCTTCAAGCAGCAGATCCCCCGGACGATCAAGTGGATCTTAACCCCGGCCGCGGAAGCTTCATAGAGCTTGGCGATCACGTCCGGGTCAGACAGGGAGTTCATCTTCATGTGGATCTCAGCATGCCGGCCAGCCTTGGCAATGGCAATTTCGTTGTTGATCTTTTCATAGATGAACTGGCGGATCAATTTTGGTGAAATCCGCAGCTCGCTGAAGTAAGGCGGCTTGGAGTAGCCGGACAGCATGTTGAAGAGATTAGTCACGTCAACGCCCAGATCCCGGTCGCAGGTAAAGAGGCCTAAGTCAGTGTAGAAGTGGGCGGTAACGTCATTGTAGTTACCAGTCCCCAGGTGCAGGTAGCGGCGGATCCCGTCTTCATCGCGGCGGATAACCAGGGTTACCTTGGTGTGGGTCTTCAAGCCCACCAGCCCGTAGATAACATGGCAGCCCATCTGTTCCAGGGTTCTGGCCCAGTGCACGTTGTTTGATTCGTCAAAGCGGGCCTTGACTTCCACCAGAACCGTCACCTGCTTGCCAGCTTTAGCCGCCTGGCCCAGGTACTTGATGATCGGGGAGTTGCCGGAAACCCGGTACAAGGTCATCTTGATAGCCAGAACATCTGGGTCTTTGGCGGCCTGCTTGACGAAGTTCAAAACAGCGTCAAAGCTGTCATATGGGTGCTGCACCAGGTAGTCCTTTTCCCGGATTGAGTCAAAAATATTGTGGTCACTTCTTAAAGCCGGGTCAACAAAGGCCTGCATTGGCTTGTAGCGGAGGTCTTCATGGCCTTCCACCATCCCTGGCAGCTTCTTGAGGAAGGTCAAGTCGATTGGACCGTTGATGCTGAAGACGCTGCCTTCATCGACGTTCAGTCGCTTTATCAAGTGCTTGAGCAGCTTGGTGTTCATGCTGCTTTCCACTTCCAGCCGGGTCACGTGCCCGTGTTCCCGGTCTTCCAGCTGCTTTTTAACCGCCAAAAGGAAGTCGGAAGTGTCGCTTTCAGAAACGTCCAAATCCATGTCCCGGGTTACCCGGTAGCAGGCTGCCTGGCGGATTTCGTAGCCATCAAAGAGGCGGTCGGCAAAGACCTTGATAATGTCTTCCAGCATGATGAAGTCATTATCGCCATCTGGCAATTTAACCAGGCGCGGGAAGATGTTCGGCACTCTGACCGTGGCAAACTTGTGCTCACCGCTTTCCCGGTCCTTAAGGCGCAGGGCGATGTTCAAGGAGTCGTTGTTGATGAACGGGAATGGCCGGGACTGGTCGTCAGCCATCGGGGTCAAAACCGGGTAGAGTTCGTTTGAGAAGTAACGGCGGATGTATTCTTCCTGGTCTTCAGACAGTTCATCACTTTCCAAAATGTTGATCCCGTTCTTGCGCAAAAGCGGCAGCAATGACCGGGAGTAAGTTGAGTAGCGCTTTTCAACCACTTCGTGTTCCTTATGGTTGATGGCCGTCAATTGTTCAAGTGGCGTAAGGCCACTGGCATCGTGGCTTTTGACCCCGGCGGCTACCAGCTTGCTCAAGGAAGCCACCCGGACCATGTAGAATTCGTCAACGTTGGACTGGGTGATCCCCAGGAAGTTGGCTCTTTCCAAAAGCGGCTCATCCGGGTTTCTGGCTTCGTCCAGGCAGCGGTCATTGAAGTCCAGCCAGCTCAGTTCCCGGTTGGCGTAATAACTAGGATCGGTAAACTTTTTTTTGTTCTTGGCAATTGTCATTTTTTACTTTCCCCTCTTCTGCTTCATGGCAATCTTCATGCCGAAGACTGCTTCAGCCAAATTGACATTCTTTTCAAAAACCCAGCGTTCCAAGGTCAGGTCCCGCTTGCTGGTCACCGTGATCAGCATTTTCTCATCCTTGATGGAAACCACGATCTTGCTGATCTTCTGCTTGCGGGAAGCATCCAGGCTGTTGGCCAGGCGCAGGATGGCAGCCAACTTAGCTACCCGGACCTGCAGGGCCGGGTCAAGGTGGCGATATTCACGTTCATCAGCGTTCAAATTGGTGATGTCCTGGTGCTTCAAAATGCTCAAGAGCATTTCGTTTTCCCGGTCAGACAGGCCGATGATCTGGTTGGCCCCCACGATGTAGGCAGCGTGCTCGTAGTGGTTGTGGAAATTGACGAAGTTGCCGATGTCGTGCAGGCGGGCCGCGATTTCCAGTAATTGCCGGTCGCGGCGGTCAACCATGCCGGCATGGGCCAGGCGGTCAAAAATATGCAGGGCAAACTTGTTGGACAGGTTGATGTGCTGGCCGCCTGATTCGTAGCGGCGAGCAATATTTTTGGTCGCCGTCAAAACGATGGTTGAGTATTCATCTGGCCGGTACTTCAATCTGGCGGCTTCCTGGATCATCAAACCGGTGATGGCTGAAGACTGGGTCAAAGTCATCGTGTGCGGCTTGATAATCTTAACCAGCTGGTTGATCAAAACAATGGTCGGCTTCATCCGGGCCAAAGAGTCGGTATCCAGCTCGTATTTTTCCATAAGGTACTGGTCCGGGGCTTCTCTGAAGTCAGAGTAAACGCCGGCAAACTGCTTGAGGTCGATGACCCGGTCCTTTTCTTGGGGCCGCAGGCTCTGCTCGCCTCGGCCGGAGACGTGCTGGATGATGATCCGGGCCTTGCCAGTCGGCTTCTCAATGGTCTTGAAGCTGACCAGCTTGCGGGAGATGTAGTCGCCGATGATGTCGATCGGGTCGCTTGGCGTGTCCCGAGTCATAGCGGCCATTTCTTCAATTTCTTCCGGGCCCAGGGCAAAGTTCCAGGTTGACAGGTAGTGCTGGCCCTTGAACAAGGTGAGGTTGATCATGGCACTGCCCATGCTGAGCAGGTAAGTAAATTCATCATCCGCCAGTTCTGAGAACTGCGGCAGGGCCATTCCGGCAATGATCTTGTAGTAGGCGATCTGGGCCCCGTTCAGCCATTCGATTTCCAGGCCGGTTCTGACCTTGATCTGGTCGGCCAGGTAGCGGGCAGAAATCTTGTCCAAAAGCTGCCGGTTACCGTAAACCTTGTAGTTGTCGATCCCATATTCCGCGATTTTTCGCTTGAAGCCGATCAAGGCATCAGTCAAGCGGGGCAGTTCGTTTTCATAAACTTCAAACTTTTTCCCCCCTTGGACGAACTGGGCCGAACTCAACTGTTCAATGATGGCCAGTCTCTTCAAGTCAACGATGAACAGGCGCGCCTGGTATGATGATATGTAAATTAGACCAAATTGTCTTTTACTCATATGTCTCTCCTCTGGTTGCTTTCAAATAATTTTAAATGAGCTTAAAAGCTCAGCTGTAAGCGCTAAGTCACCTATTTCAATTGTACAAAAAATCTGCCCCTTCGGCTTCTTTTTCTAGGCAAAAATCTATTTTTTAACATAATTTTACCTGGAACTAAAAAAGCAGCGGGTTCAAAGTCGAACACACTGCTTAAGTTGGTAAAAATTATTCGCTTGCCTTCAAGCGGGAAGAGGACTTGATGTTGAAGCCAGGCACGCCATTGAACCACTTCTTCATCAAGCGGGCGTAAGTCCCGTTCTTCCGGAGTACTTTCAAGGCCTGGTTGACCTCAGCCGTAAACTTGTCTTCCCCCTTCTTGATGCCGATCCCGTATGGTTCAACCGTAAAGGTATCAGGCAGCATCTTGAACTTGTCCTTGTCATCAGAAATCAAGCCGGCCAAAACGGCGTTGTCGCTGACCATGGCGTTGGTCTTGCCGGCCTTTAAAGCATTGTAGCAAGAACCATAGTCATCATAGAAGATGACCCGGGCCTTCGGGGCGTACTT
Organism: Lactobacillus sp. HMSC08B12; assembly: GCF_001808415.1. Lineage (NCBI taxonomy): Bacteria > Bacillati > Bacillota > Bacilli > Lactobacillales > Lactobacillaceae > Lactobacillus > Lactobacillus sp. HMSC08B12. The sequence goes on from NZ_KV793094.1 coordinate 15,238, forward strand.
GTGGACGTCGCTGTCAGCGGTCGACCCCTTAACGGCGGCAATGGAGTACTTGGAGTTGTTGAAATCCTTGATGGAGTTCAGCTTGCTCTTTTTCGGCACGATCAAGGTTTCCCCAGCCATGAAGTAAGTGTCGGAAAAATTGATGATCTTGCGCCGATCGGGTGTGTTGGTCATGGTAGCCATGACAGCATCGACGTTGCCGATCTTGAGATCCATGATCCGGGACTTTTCACTGATGTATTCAATTTTCATCTTGCCTTTAGGACCAAGGATCTGCTTGGTAACAGCCCGGGCCAGGTCGACTTCAAAGCCGGTGGCCTTGCTGCTGTCCACGTCCATCATGCTGAACAGGCGGGTGTCGGCTCGCATCCCCCAGGTGATGGTGTTTGTTTGCTTAACCCGGTCATAGGTGCTGCTAGATTGACTGTGTGAACAAGCGGTAAAAACTAATGATAACAGCAAGACCGCCATAAAGGCGGTCAGCTCCCTCAGTTTACGTGCCATTTTTTCTCCTCGGCAATAAACGCGGTTTGGTTCCTTCGTGCTTAGTACTTGATGCGCTTACTCAAGTAGTTGGCAAAGCTGGACAGGGCAAAGCAGATGATAAAGTACATTACTGCCACGGCCAGGTACATCGGAATCATATAATTGGTGTTTTGGTTGTAAATAATTTCAGCGTGGTAGAGCAGTTCCGGCAAAACGATGATCGTGGCCAGGGAAGTATCTTTGATCAAGGACACGAACTGGGACAAAAGGGCCGGAATCATTTTGGTCAGGGCCTGGGGTAAAACCACGTGGGTCATGGCCTGCATGTAGGTCATCCCGTTTGACCGGGCCCCTTCCATCTGGCCAGGGTCGACGGCCATGATCCCTGAGCGGACAACTTCCGCGATCATGGCTGATTCAAAGACCACCATGGCAATTACTGAAGCCTGGACGGCATCAACTCTGATCCCCATGACCGGCAGGCCAAAGTAGGAGAAGAAGATGATCAGCAAAAGCGGCAGGTTTCTGATGATGTCGATGATCACCCCGACCACTTTGGAAATCCGGGTGGTCTTGGCGTCGATTCTGGTAAAGCGGATCAGACCCAGGGCCAGGCCGATCACAAAGCTCAAGATGATTGAAATCACTGAAACTTCGATCGTGACCCAGAAACCCTGCAGCAAAAAGCGGAGGTTGATCCAGGATAATGCTTCTGTAAGATTTTCCATTTATGTGCCTCCTAAACGCCCTTCTTTTCCAGATACTGCATGTAGTAGCTGAGCGGCAGGGTCAAAACCAGGTAGAACAGGCTGACCAAGACATAGCTTGGGATGGTCTGGAAAGTATTGGATGCCACGATGTCCCCTTGGTACATCAAGTCAAAGCCGGCTACGAAAGCCAGGATGCTGGAGTTCTTGATCAAGTTGACAAGCTGGTTGCCCAATGGCGGAATCACGATTCTGAAGGCCTGAGGCAGGATAACGTAGCGCATGGCCTGCCAGTAGGTCATCCCGTTTGACCGGGCCCCTTCCATCTGGCCGGTCCCGACGGACTGGATCCCGGAGCGGACAGTTTCAGCGATAAAAGCTGATGAGTAAATGGACAAGCCGATTGTCCCTGCCTGGAAGCCAGTCAGCTTCAGCGGCGTGTAAGTTGGCAAAACCAGGTAAAAGACCATGGTGACAACCAGCAAGGGAATGTTCCGGAAGATTTCGACATAGACCTTGGCAACCCCGCGCCAGAACTTGTTAGGCACGGTTTCCAGGATGGCAAAGCCGGATCCGATGATCAAACTGAAAAACAAGGAAATCAGACTGCAGAGAATCGTATTCCAAAAACCGAGCAAAAAGGTGGACCAGTTTGCTCCAAGTAAATTCAACATTAATATTCAGCCTCCTTAACACTGAATCCTGGAATGTTGCCAAACCATTTCTTGACAAGCTTGTGGTAGCTGCCGTCTGCCTTAGCTTCCTTCAAAGCCTTGTTGATAGCTTCCAGCATCTTGGTCTGCCCCTTTTCAACGGCAATCCCGTAAGGTTCAACGGCAACTGTGCCGCCAACCAGGTGCAGGCTCTTTTGCTGATCGGCAATCCCGGCCAAAATCCCGTTGTCAGTGGCGACCGCGTCCCCTTGCCCGGCTAAGAGGGCATTGGTGCAGGCACCGTAGTCATTGTACTGGCGGATCTTGGCCTTGGGGGCCAGGCGGGCAATATCGTCCGCAGCCGTTGTCCCCTTAACCACGATGGCCACCCGGCCATTGTGGTTTAAGTCCTTGATCGACTTGATTGGACTGCTGGTTTTGGTCATGAGGGATGTCCCCGCCTTAAAGTAAGGAGTGGAGAAGTCAACCGACTTCTTTCTCTCATCCGTGATGGTCATGGTGGCCAGAACCGCGTCCAGGTTGTTGTTCTTAAGCTGCGGGATCTTGGTTTGGGCCGTAACTTCAATGAATTTTGCCTTGCCGTCCTTGCCCAGGATCTCCTTGGTCAAAAGGCGGGCCAGGTCGATTTCAAAACCTTCCAGCTTGTTGGTCTTGACGCTCTTGATCCCAAACAAAGCCGTATCAAATTTGACGCCCCAAGTAATCGTCTTGCTGCTCTTGACGTGGTTGTAGACACGCACTGAGTTGTCACTTTCAACAGCACAGGCGGAAAGTGAAACAGTGGTCAGCAACAGAAAAAGCAGGGCGGCAACTTTGCGGAATAGTTTCGTGTGTTTCATGTAACCGCCACCTTCCCTTTTATTAGTGGTAAATTACCTTGCTGAGGAATTCCTGAGCCCGTAGGTTGCGCGGGTGTTCAAAGAAGTCCTTCGGGTTGTGGGAGTCTTCCAAGACTTGCCCCTGCTCAAAGAAGATGACCCGGTCGCACACTTCTCTGGCAAAGCCCATTTCGTGGGTCACGACCACCATGGTCATCCCTTCAGCGGCGATGGATTGCATGACGTCCAAAACGTCCTGGATCATTTCCGGGTCAAGGGCACTGGTTGGTTCGTCAAACAAGAGCACCTTGGGCTTCATGGCCAAAGATCTCGCAATGGCCACCCGCTGCTTTTGCCCACCGGACAGCTGTCTTGGGTAGGAGTCTTCCTTGTCCAAAAGGCCAACTTGCTTGAGCAGCTTTTCAGCGATTTCCCGGTTTTCCTTTTCGTCCCGGTGCAAAACGATTCTTGGGGCCAGCATGACATTTTCCAGGACGGTGTGGTTTTCGTAGAGGTTAAAGTGCTGGAAAACCATGCCGACATTCCGTCGGATCTTGTTCAAGTCAGTCTTCTTGTCCCCCAGGTCATAGCCGTCCACTTCCAAGACGCCGGAAGAAATTCCTTCCAAGCCGTTCATGGTTCTTATCAAGGTACTCTTGCCCGCGCCAGAAGGGCCGATGATGGAAACGACTTCGCCTTCGTCAATGCTTAAGTTGACGTCTTTTAAGGCATGGTAGTCACCGTAGAACTTGTTGACTTTCTTGAATTCGATAATTGCTGCCATAGTGGTCCTCCTCGTTTTATTAGCGCTTAATTAAATCACCGTTGGTTTGGCTCAGCTTTCTTGGCTTAAGCCGTATTGATCAAACAGGCGGCTCCTTTGGTAAAAGTTCGTTTATTTGCTCTGTTTTAGCAAAGCAGCCAGATCTTTCGGTCCTTTTTAAAAGCAGGAGCCGAATCATCTGGGATGTGAGCTTGCCCTTCTGCTTTCGTAAGCGGTTATTTTTATTTAAGCATGATTAATTTTTAATTAAATTTACCAGAAAGTAGGCTTTCGTGCAAGTCTTTTGTCAGTTCCACTTCATCCTTTTAGCTTTTTAATAAAAAGCCGGGAAACTTGCTTACTTATCTTAACTTCTTTCCCAAACATTCTTAATTTCATTTTGCCTCTTCTGAGATATTCTTAATTATAGTAGATTTTACCTAGTTTAGCAACAACTGTTTCTACTTTAGAAACGAGTAACCGCTTTAAAGCCCGTTTTTTCACAGTTTGACTAGACCCGACCCCGGCTGGCCTCTATAATTAATAGCTAAAGGAGTTTTACAATGTCAAAAAAGCAACACCCCATCATTATTGGTATCGCCGGCGGCAGCGGGTCGGGGAAGACGACCATTGCCCACGAATTATATGACCAGTTCAAAAACGACCGGATCCGGATCATCACGGAAGACTCTTATTATAAGAACCACCCGGAAATGTCCATGGCTGAAAGAAATAAAATTAATTTCGACCATCCGGATGCTTTTGATACCGAGCTCTTGATCAGCCAGCTGCAGGACCTGCTGAATGGCAAAGCCATCGAGATGCCGATCTATGACTTCACCACCCACCTGCGCAGCCCGGAAACGGTCCACGTTGAGCCAGCTGATATCATCATCCTGGAAGGAATCCTGGTTCTGGCCTCAGAAGAATTACGGAACTTGATGGACATCAAGATCTTCGTCGACACTGACGACGACATCCGCTTGATCCGCCGCCAGCGCCGGGACATGGCCGAACGGGGCCGGTCCTTTGACTCAATCATCGACCAGTACTTGGCCACGGTTAAGCCAAGCTACCACCAGTTTGTTGAGCCAAGCAAGCGCTACGCCAACATCATCGTGCCAGAAGGCGGGGCCAACGATGTCGCTTTGGACATGCTGACCACGAAAGTCCGCGACATCCTCCGCCGCAATGATTTAGCAGAAAAAGAGGTAGAATAATGGCTAAGCAGAAACCACTCGTCATTGGGATTGCCGGGGGGTCAGGCTCAGGCAAGACGACAGTCTCCAAGGAAATCAGCAAGCGCCTGCCAGCTGACCGGGTGCTCATTCTGACTGAAGATGCCTACTACAACGACAATTCAGCCCTCAGCATGGATGAACGCAAGAAGATCAACTACGACCATCCCAATGCTTACGACACTGACCTCTTGATTGAGCAGCTGCAGGACCTGCTGGATGGCAAGGCAATTGAACTGCCGACCTACAACTTCAACATCCTCTCCCGGGCCAAGGACACTATTCATGTTGAGCCAGCCGACATCATCATCCTGGAAGGGATCCTGGTTTTGGCTTCAGAAGAATTGCGGAAGTTCATGGACATCAAGCTTTTTGTCGACGCTGACGACGACATCCGCTTCATCCGCCGCTTGCAGCGGGACACCCAGGAACGGGGCAGGTCAATCGACTGGATCATCTCCCAGTACCTGACTACGGTTAAGCCAAGCTACAACCAGTTCGTTGAGCCAAGCAAGAAGTATGCCGACATCATAATCCCCCAGGGTGGGGAAAACCAAGTGGCCATCGACATGGTCTCCTCCAAGCTCTTGTCCATTATCAACGGCTAAGAGGAACAAAATAACCTCAATATTTTGAAGAAAACAAAAACGCGTGAACTTGCAAGTTCACGCGTTTTTTCTGGCAAATTTTGATTTTAGAGATTTAGGTAAGCAAAGGTATGCAGGCCAATCCAGGCAGTCAGCAGCATCAAGGCCAGCAAGAGGCCAACCGTGCTCCAGTATGCCCGGTTCATCTTCTTTGGTCTGCTTAAAATTAAATGCGTCATTTTGCTCCCCCCTTGAAAGATAACTAACAATGTTTTTCATCATACAACTTTAAGGAGGGCTTGTCACGCTTTTTTGATTATTTTTATCAAAAAAATGATAACTTTACGAAACTACTTGGCCATGACCCGGTCAAAGAGCTTGGTGATCAGCTTGACCAAAACCGCGTCAAAGACGATGGAAGAAATGATGCAGGCGATGAACATTTCAATCAAGAGGGCTGGCTTGTAGGCACTCCAGCCGTAAGTTAAGTAAGACATTACATAGCCGGCCACCGCGCAGCAGACTGCCCCGGTAATCAAGCTGCCCCAGCCGAAGCGGTCATAGTTTTCCTTCTTCGGGAAGAAGCCGATTTCGTTGCAGGCCCCCTGCACCAGCCCTTGCAGGATGGTCATTGCCCCCCACTGGCCACCGAAGGCCATTTCAACCGTAGCAGCCAGGGTTTCCCCGACAATCCCGGAGCCAAAGGTTGGCACGAAGTACATGGCCAAAGGCGCAGCCATGTACCAAAGACCGGCGCAGATCTGCCCGGCTAAAGGCCCCAGGCCGACAAGGTTCAAGGCTAATTCAACTGAATTGTAGATGGGGTTGACGACGTAAGTGTAGATAACCCCCATAATAATCCCAATCAAGGCCATCAAGATAATAGCCTTCACATTCCACTTGCTCTCTCTTCTAAGCATTAAAAAAACTCCTATCCAACAATTGCCGGCTAGGAGTTTGAAATCATGTTTAAGAAACACTTCCCTTGCGCAAGAATTACCTTGGTCAGGTTCAAAGGGTCGACTTTCGTCATCTCAGCTTTCGCTCCCCTAGTAGCTTTTATTCAATTTGACTTAATTTAGTCTAGCAGATCCTTAAAGCGTTAACAAGGTAAAAAGTTCCCTTAATTAAAGCTTTTAAAGGATTCTAGCTTTTCCTCATCGATATCTCTAATAATCGCCAAGGCCAGATCAACAGCAGCCTTGTAGTCCTTGTAGCTGCTGAAGCAGTATGGGGAGTGCTCATAGCGGACCGGAATCCCGATCACGATGGTCGGGGCCCCGTTTTCGTAGTAGATGGCCGCCCCGTCTTGCCCGCCACCAGTTCTGACTGACCGGGTGTAAGGAATCCCGTTTTTATCAGCCAAGTCGCAGGCGTATTGCTGGAACTTGGGGTTTGGCAGGAAGGTGACGTCCATGTCCCGCAACATTGGTCCCCGCTTAAGGCCAGTCTGAGACAGCCAGTCCGGTTCAAAAGTATCATCGGCCGGGCAGCTTTCCAGAACCAGGCAGAGGTCCGGCTTGATCTTGCGGGCCGTGACATAGGCACCCCGCAGGCCGACTTCTTCCTGGCTGGACAAGGCGGCAACCAGGTCAAAGTTGACTTCTTCATCCTTCAAGTTTTCCAGGATGTCAGCCATAGCAGCGGCGCCGAAGCGGTCGTCAAAGTCCTTGCCGAAGAAGAGGCCAGTCTTTTCATTGTATTCACAGTCCACGTCAACGAAAATCGGGCAGCCAGTGTCGATCTTGTAGTCATTGATCGTTTCTTCCCGGCTGGAGGAGCCGACGTCAATAGACAAATCAGCGACCTGCGGGACAGACTTTCTTTCAGCTTCCGACATGAAGTGGGGCGGCTTTAAGGCCACGACGCCGGGGATGTATTCCCCGTCCCGGTTTCTGACCTTGACCTTGAGGGCCGGCAGAACCACATTGTTCCAGCCGCCCAGGGTCACGAACTTGATCAAGCCGTTTGGCCGGATAGCCTGGGTCAAGAAGCCCACGGCGTCTGAGTGGGCGTCCAGCTGGATCACCGGCCGCTTGCCAGTGTTCTGCTTCTTGGAAGCGTAGACGTTCAGCATCCCGTCGACTTCAAGGTCGGCGTAGTCCTTGACCGTCTTGGTAAAAAGGTCAACGAATTCATTTTCAAAGCCGGAAGTGGCGTTGGCATTTGAAAAGTCCTTCAGCATTTGAATTTCAGCGGCTTTTTTCATCAATAATCTCCAATTAATCCAGCAGGTCGTACTTCAGCTTCATCAAGCTGTGGCCGTCCTTGACCATTTCCCCGGTCAAGGCTACGGTCTGCTTGTAAGTCAAGTCAGCCATCTTCTGGTTGGCTTCTTCCAGCTTCTCTTGCAAGTCGCGGCCAGTCAAGCCCTTAACAGCCCGGTCAGTTTCGTTTTCGATCTGGCGCAATTTAGCCATGGTCTTTTCTTCAAAAGCCTGCTCCAAAGCGCTGTAAACCTTGTAGTTGGTGTCGCCGAGCTGGGCGTTCAGCTTGTTGAGCCAAAAGATCTTGGTCAAGTCAAAGTCCGGACCGGTCTGGAAGCTGGCCGGAGTAGTCGTAACGTTGGTGTAGAAAGGCACGAAGCAGTTAAAAGTGTTCGGGCCAAAGGCCAGCCATTGCACGCCGGCGATACCTTCTTCAACGTCATTTCTGATTTGTAGGATGTGGGTTTCGAAGTTCCGGTTGATCCCGATTGGGCGGAAGAGCTTCTTTTCCGCTTCAGTGTTGGTCGTGCTGTAGACATCGTACTTGGTGTCCTGGTAGTGGGAGCTTTCCAGGAACTTGATGTCTTCCGGGCTGATCTTCTTCTTGGCGTAAGTGATGAAAGGCTGGTCCTGGTCCCCTGGCTCGCCTTCCCATTCAGGGTCGAAGTAGCGGTGGATGTACCAGGCCCGCGGGTTGTTGTAGTGAGCATCCTTGATGGTGGATGAACCAAAGATGTGACGGAGGTTGTAGCCTTGGTAGTCCGGGTTCAAGTGGTATTCGTTGATGATGTCCAGCAAGTCACTTGAGCACATGAAGTTTTCTTCGTCGTTAAATTCAAAGAAGTCGATGTTCAAGCGGTTTGGCGCTGCCACATAGGCATCGTCCGGAATCCGGCGGGCAGCCCAGTGGTGGCCGCCGATGGTTTCGATGTACCAGACTTCGTCATGGTCGGCAAAGGCTGACCCGTTCATTTCGTAGGTCCCGTACTTTTCCACCAGGTAGCCCAGGCGCTTGACCCCTTCTCTGGCCGAATGGATGTATGGCAAAGTCAAAGTGACAAAGTCTTCTTCGCCCAGGCCCCCTTCTTCAACTAAGGGGTCGATCCCTTGGATCCGGCTGTTGGTGGTGATGGTTTCCGTGGCCGTCATGGCTACCGTAGCGTCGTTGATCCCGGCAGCGGCCCAGATCCCGTTCTTGCCGGAAGCGTCTGGAGCGCTGGTGTAGCGCAGCGGGTTTGGCAGCAGGTCTTCATCATCGATTTCCTGGCCGCTGATCACTGCCTTGTAGTGCTTTGGCTGATCTTTCGGGTTAACCGCGATAAAGGCTTCAGGGATAATGGTGCTGCCGCCGTCTTCACTGCGGGCAATCATCGTGGAGCCATCAATGGTGGCGTCCTTGCCGACTAAAATGGTCGTGCATTCTGCTGGCTTTTGCATAAGTCCTCCTCTAATAATCTAAAACTAATTGTTTGCTTTCTTACTATTATTCTAGCTGAAAAAACGCCTTTTGCCAGCTAATGCTTTTGCCGGTAAAGGGCATAGAGGCGCTTGCTCAAATCGGCGCCGGCTGGGGCACTGTTTTCAAACAGGATCTGGCCAGGCTGGCTGCTGGCATTCAGTTCATCCCGGCTGGCCAGTTGCCGCTTGACTTCAGCAGCGGCCCCGATGGCTCCGTCATAGACCTTGGCCTGGGGGCCTAAGATCTCCTGGATGGCCTGCTTGGCAAAAGGAAAGTGGGTGCAGCCCAAGACCACTCCTGCCGCCTTGCCGGCATATGGGGCCAGCAATTCTTCCAGGTACTGGTAAATGGCCGGGCTGTCAGTTTGCCCTTTTTCGATCAATTCGACCAGTTTCGGGGCTGGCACTTTGGCCACCTGACCAGGCTCAGCACATTCGGCAACCAGCTGGTTGAACTTATCCTGCTCCAGGGTCAAGGAAGTGGCCATGGCAACAACCTGCCGGCCGGGATTTTCTTCAGCTGCCGGCTTGACAGCCGGTTCGATCCCGATGATCGGCAGGGAGTATTCCCGGCGCAGGCGGTCAGCCGCCGCGCTGGTTGCCGTGTTGCAGGCAATCATGACGGCCTTGACCTGGTGTTTGTCAATCAGTTCATCAACTACCCGCTTGGCCAGCTGGTAGACTTCTTCCTTGCTCTTTACCCCGTAAGGAGCATTGGCTGAGTCGCCATAGAAGACATAGTCTTCGTTTGGCATCAGATCAACCAGGCGGCTGAGGACCGTGAGGCCCCCCTGGCCGGAATCAAAAACGCCGATTGGCCGATCAGCATATTCTTTTGACATATTTTGACCTCCTCTAGCTATTAATTTTGAACCTTTAGCTATTAATTTTGAACCTTTTATCCGCTTTCTTCAATCTATTGACTCCGATATTTTTCCTGCAAGCCGGACTTTCTTGATTTTTTCTTTAGTTTTTTTAGCGGAAGAACCGTCCGGCTTGCTTTTTTTAGGGGCTATGTTATTGTTATATCTAACCCCTGGATATCACGTTGATTACCGGAATAAAACGGCAATCTGGGAATAAATTCTGTCCACAGTTTTTTTAGTTTTTTAGAAAGAGCAAAAGAAATTATGTTTAACGTTTCGCCTGAACAAGAGCGCCGCCACATCGTTGACGACTCAGCGCTCAATGGCTTTTTAACGAAAATGTATTCCATCATGGGCCTGGCGGTTCTGGTCTCAGCCTTGACTGCCTACTTGACCTTGACGGTCTTCTCTGGCAGCCTGCTGCCGCTACTCACCAACCGGGTCTTCATCTGGGTCCTGCTGCTATTGCCGCTGATTTTGAGCGTGGGCATCAGCTTTAAGGCTACTCGCAAGCCGACAACGGCCTTCTTCATGTTGATGGCTATCGCGGTTGTCTACGGGCTAGAATTCTCCCTTTTGGCTTTTGCCTACACGGGTGCCCAAATCGGCGGGGCCTTCATCTCCGCTTCAGCCGTCTTCATCGGGATGGCGGCTTACGGCAGCGTGACTAAGAAGAACCTGGACACCATCGGGGCTTACGCTTCAGCCGCCATCTGGGGCTTGATCGTGGCCAGCCTGGTCAACATGTTCTTGAAGAGCACGCCAGCCAGCTTCATCTTCTCCATCATCGGGGTCATCATTTTCACGATCTTGACTGCCTGGGATGCCCAGAAGATGAAGTCCATCTACGCCAGTTACGGAGACCAGCTGCCAGAACTTGGCCTGGCCGTTAACGGGGCTTTGATGCTGTACCTGGACTTCATCAACCTCTTCCTGCAATTTTTGCGGATCTTCGGGATCGCTGACAACGACAACTAAAATTTAAGATTTTCTTTTTTTGAAAAGGCTCTCTTCCTAATTAGAGGGCCTTTTTCCCTTGACTATTTTTCCTGCAAGAGTAAGGTGAAAGATATGTAAAGTATTTATTAGCGAAGCTGAAATAAAAGGAAGGTCACACATTGCAAAAGCAGCCGGTATGGAAAAGAAATCTGCAAGTCTCGACGGTCAGCGTCTTTTTGGCGGGGATTGCCTTTTCAGAAATTACCCCTTTTTTGTCCTTGTACATTGACACCCTGGGCAAGTTCAGCCACCAGCAGCTGAGCTTTTGGTCAGGGATCGTCTTTTCAGCGGTCTACGTGGTGGCGGCCCTGGTTTCCCCGATTTGGGGCAAGCTGGCTGACAAGAAGGGGCGCAAGCCGATGATTCTGCGGGCCTCTTTAGGGATGGCGGTCGTCTTTACCTGCATGGGCCTGGCCCAGAATGTCTGGCAGCTGCTGTTCCTTAGAGGGATGCAGGGGGTTTTTGCCGGCTTCATCTCTAACTCTAACGCCCTTATCGCGTCAGAAACGCCGAAGAACAAGTCGGGCAAGGCGCTGGGGATCATGATTTCTGCCCAGACCGGGGGGCAATTGCTGGGGCCCTTTGCCGGCGGGGCCTTATCGCAGGCTTTTAGCTACCGGGTAACCTTCTTTATTACCGGGGCTCTGCTTTTCAGCTGCTTTATCTTGTCTGTCTTCTTTATCCATGAAGATGACTTCGTGCCAGTTGAGAGCAAGCAGCGGGGCAGCTTTAAGGACACGATGAAGCAGTTTAAGAGCGGGCAATTGATTCTCGGGCTGCTGCTGACGACCTTGATCATTCAAGCGGCCAACAACTCCATCAACCCGATCGTTTCCTTGTATGTCAGAAGCTTGATGCACAATTCCGGGCAGGTTGTCCTCGTCAGCGGGGTGATCGCGGCTTTGCCAGGGATTGCCACGGTGGCCGCGGCTTCTTACTTTGGTGGCTTAGGTGACCGGATCGGGACCCACAAGATCATCTTAGGCGGCTTGATTGGGTCGATCATCCTCTTCTTCTTGACGGCTTTCGTCCGCAACACGGTTGAGCTTGGCGTCTGTCGCTTCCTGGTTGGTTTTACTGACGCCTGCCTCTTCCCGCAGGTCCAGACCATGCTGACCAAGCACAGTCCAAAGGAACTGACCAGCCGGGTCTTCAGCTGGAACCAAAGTGCCATGTACGTCGGCAATATTTTTGGCCCGCTGTTAGGTTCAACGGTTTCCGCCCACTTCGGCTACAGCGCCGTCTTCCTGGTAACCAGCGGGATTGTCGTGATCAACCTGCTTCTTTACCGGACTAATATTTTGAAAAACATTGCCTAGCTTAGGCGCCAAAAAAGCTCCAAGATTCATTCTTGGGGCTTTTTGCTTGGAGATTATTCTTGACTATCCTAAAGAGCAAGCACTGTTTTGTCTGTGTTTGGTCCGATTTTACCTATTTTTCACAAAAATAATGATGTCATTAAGCGAAAATAACAAATTTTAACAAAATCTATGCGTTTGCTCAAAAAAATTCTTCGCATTATACTGAAGGGAAAATATTCTTTGAGAATCGAGGTGTTCTTTTGAAAGTTATTACCAAAATTTTGCAAGCTGTCAGCTTTCTGCTCAGCCTCTTTCTTCTTTGGGCCGGCCTGGCCAGCTTGCTTGACGTCTGCAACTCTGCCAGACTAATGGGCTGGTCCCCTTTCATCCCTTCAATTGTCGCCGACCTGGTCTTCATTGTCATGCTCATCTGCGAAGCCTGGCTCAGCCTGCGGATAAACAAGCTGGACGACCGGGGAATCTTCTTCTTCCTGGCCGCCCTCCTGCTTTTAACAGCCGGCGAAATGGTCGCCACTGTTGCTTTAGGCTCTGGCTTTCTCTGGCTGAACCTCTTGCAACTCTTGCTGGTCCTTCTGGCCCGCTTTGCCATCGATTTTCATGAATAGTGGCCAAAAATTATACATACCAAAAAATGGTGAAACTCATTCTCGAGCTTCACCATTTTATTTTTTCGTTTCATGGACAAGTCATCCGGCAAGACAAAGATCACAAAGACATCCCCGTAGTAACTGTCTTCCACATACCGGCCCAATATATCGCCTTGTACATGCGGTCAATCGGCCACGAAAGTCTCTTCTTTTACTACGTCTCCTTCGCGGTCTTCATTTCTCTTATGATCTACGTCTTTGCCTTAAAAGGTTGTGACTGTTAAAAAGTATTAAT
>NZ_KV793095.1:0-13812 GCF_001808415.1 Lactobacillus sp. HMSC08B12
AGTCAATGCCTTAACTTAATGACATTGTCCCGTAAGCTTCCTTTTTTTCCTGTGCATAAGTTTATGTTTCTTACTTTTTCTCGAAGTACTGCTCCTTATTGACCTTGAAGTACTTCTGGTAATCCTTGTAGTAGTTGTGGTACATGTGCTTCATCAAGAGCCAGCGCTTGATGTTCATGTCCGGCTTATAGAAGACCGTGGTGCCTACCTTGCCGGCCCGCAGAAGTGCCAAGGCTTCCTTTTTGGCCAGGGAGTCGACCGCGTATTGTTCAAAAATCTTGTCCGGTACACCCAACCAGAGCTTGTGCTTGGCTGGATCCTGGTTGCCGTAAACAACCGGCTGGTCCTTAAGCGAGTCTTCCACATAGTCGTCCACATACCACTTGGCCAGGTTGTAGCCGTTTAAAGTGACGTAGAAGCTGGACCGGCCTTGGCGGAGGTTGATCTCAAAGAACTTGTACTGGCCGTCGCGGACGTCGTACTTGATGTCAAAGTTGGCCATGCCCGTGTAGTTGATCTTTTCCAAAAAGGCCTGGACAGTCTGGTAGAGCTTCTCGTCATAGTCCGGCGTGATTACCATGTAGTTGCCGATGGCAATCGGGTCCGGGTCTTCCAAAAGCGGGTGGCCCAGGCACATCATCTTGACCTGGTGATTCTTGTCCACATAAGCGTTCAAGACCCGCATGTTGGAGTCATCGCCCGGGATGAAGTCCTGCAAAATCAAGTCTTCCTTGTAGCCATTGGTGTAGATCTTGCCCACAATGTCCTTGAATTCAGCCAGGTCCTTGATGACAAAAGCCTTCTTCCGCCCTTCAAACTGGACGTCCAGCCAGGAAACCGGGTCTTCCGGCTTTAAAGCGACCGGGAAGGGGAAGGGTACGTCGGCGTAAGAACCATCCTTGTAAGCGGACATAGTGATGATCTTGGTCTTCGGGTAAGGCAGGCCGTATTCTTCACAGACCTCGTAGAAGCCCTCCTTAGAGATCAGTTTTTCCAAGAGGGCGTAGTCGATATAAGGAACGATGAAGGCCTCTTCCAGCTCCTGCTTGTGCTTGGCTAAAAGTTCTGAGTAACCGTCCCCGCAGGAGATCAAGATCACCGGTTCCGGGTGCTTCTTGTATTCCTTGATCTTCTCGCGCATAACCTTGATGAATTCCGGGTCTTCAGTAAAGCCCGGGTGAACCTCGATGTCAACGATCTTTGAATACCGGGTCGGGGCTAAAGTGGACGCGCCCCAGGCCTGGACCTTGATCCCGTAAGCCTCGTGGAAGGACCGGGCCATCCCGTAAACATTGATGTCGCTGCCTAAAAGAATCGGAGTAAATTGTTGCATGATTGTTGCCAGATTTCTATTGGATTGTAATTTTTTGGATGAAAAAAGTCCCTACCTATGTTAGCACGTTTAGGCAGGAACCGAACTGTTTGCTTATGAATTTTCGCTGATCCGGTAGCGGATGGCCTTGGCCTTGCCCCGCTTGAGAACCAAGCCGCTGTTTTCCATCTGCCGCAAGAGCCGGGTCGCCGTAGCTGGGCTGACCCCTAAGAGCTCCTCAATATCGCTTCTGATAAATTCCCCATGCTCTTTGCCAAAAGCCAAAACGGTTTCTTCATTGCCAGTTGCCCGGGCCTTTGGCTTGGGGGCTGGGCTAGGGGAAGGAGCAGGTGTTACCGCCTTTTTGACTGGTTTAGAAGTCGCTTTAACAGCTGCCTGGTAATGGGGCAGGACCACCTTAAAAGAGCTGGGAGCGGCTAAAATCTGGGGCGCAAGGCGGCTGCCCTTGTAGGCACTCTTGATTCTGGCTAACCCCGTTCCGTAGGATTCCACCAGCTTCAGCTGGTAAAAGAGGTCAGCCAAGCGCTTGTTCCGGCAAACTGACAGGCCCAGCTGGATGTCTTCCAGGGTAATCCCGGGCATGAGGCCGCCAAAAGAAATGAATTCCACCCGGTCTGTGTATAAGTTGATCAAGCTACTGGCCGGGTTGCTGTAGTCCCTGTGGATAATCGCGTTCATCAAGGCTTCCCTTAAGGCCTGCTTGGGGTAGGCTGGCCGGTCTTCCCGGTAAAGG
The DNA here is from genome assembly GCF_001808415.1 of Lactobacillus sp. HMSC08B12. Taxonomy (NCBI): domain Bacteria; kingdom Bacillati; phylum Bacillota; class Bacilli; order Lactobacillales; family Lactobacillaceae; genus Lactobacillus; species Lactobacillus sp. HMSC08B12. The sequence continues at coordinate 2,067 of NZ_KV793095.1, forward strand.
CCTTTAATCTGGCTCTCTACTGGGTTGTGCTTTTCCAAAAAAGCGTAGACCTGCTGGAATTGAGCGGCCAGGGACCCGGTAAACTCCTGCCGGTCCAGGAATTCATCCTGGTCTGTCCCCTTAAAAACAGCGCACTTGATCGTGTAAGGGCACTGGTCAGAGACCAGGAGGTCGAAATTACTGAACTGGAGGATGCCGAACTGGCTGGACGGCGGGCTAAAGGGGAGACCCTGCTGGTCAAAAAGGGCCTGCAGGGAGTTGAAGGTCAAGTCCTGGCGGAGAGAAAGCTGGTTTTCAAAGCTGCTGGAATCATTTGGCGTAAGCATGGCGCGCCTCCTTTTTACTGCTTGCAATCTAATCATATTTTAGCGAATCTCGTCAATCTCGTCAATGACTTGATTAGATTTGATTTGATTAGATTTACTTGATTTGATTCGATTCCCAGGCAAAAAGAAAAGCGCCCGAAGGCGCTCTTGTTAAAGGCTGGTCTGCTTTTTCTCCTGGTGTTTGGCATAGAAATGGTGGGCGACGTAGCAGAAGATCACGAATGGAATCGTCGCGTACAAGGCTACCCTCTGGGAAGGGTCAAACCAGATCAAAAGGCAGGAGGCCAGGCTGGCGATAAAGGCAAACCAAGGCGTGAAAGGATAGAGGGGGGTCTTGAACTTGAGCTCGTCCTCCGTATGCCCTTCTTTCAGCCACTTCTGCCGGAACTTGAGCTGGCACAGGGCGATCGCCATCCAGACGAAGACCACCGCCAAGCCGGAGATGGAAACCAGGACCAGGTAGATCGTGTCAGCCGCGTAGACACTGGTCAAGAGGGAGAAGACCCCACCCAGCATGCTTATCAGCAAGGAGATGGCCGGAATCCCTCTTTTGTTTGTTTTGGCAAAAACAACTGGAATAGTCCCCTCATTGCCCAGGGACCAGAGCATTCTGGTTGAGGCATAGAGGCCGGAATTGCCGGCAGAGATGATGGCCGTCAAAACGACGAAGTTCATCAAGTCGCTGGCAAAAGGAATCCCCATCATGTTAAAGACGTGGACGAAGGGGCTTTCGGTAACGCCGGCTTGCTTGTAGGGGATGAGGCAGGCCATGAAGAAGATGGAGTCGATGAAGAAGATGATCAGCCGCCATAAGGTGGTGTGGATGGCCTTAGGCAGGGTCTTTTCTGGTTCCTTGGCTTCCCCGGCCGTGATCCCGATCAGCTCCGTCCCCGAGAAGGCAAAGTTGACCGTGAGCATAGTGGTAAAAACCCCGCCAAAACCAGTCGGGAACCAGCCGTCCTTGGTCAGGTTGGTCAAACCTGGTGCTCCCTGGCTGCCTTTTAAAGGAATAACTCCGACCACCGCCAGTCCCCCTAAGATGATGAAGGCGACGATTGCCGCTACCTTGACGGCCGCGAACCAAAACTCACTTTCCGCGAAAATCTTGACCGAGAAGAAATTGGAGAGGAAAATCAAAATCATGAAGACCAGGCTCCAGATCCAGACGGGGACAGAGGGAAACCAGTGCCGCATGATAATCCCCGCCGCGGTAAACTCGCTGCCCAGGGCAATAGTCCAGGTCAGCCAGTAGAGAATGGCGACCGTAAACCCGGTGGCCGGATTAAGCAGGTTCTTAGCGTAAACGTGGAAGGAACCCGTGTAGGGCATGGCCACCGACAATTCGCCCAGGCAGAGCATGACGGCGTAAACCAGGATTGCCCCGAAGAAATAGGCGATAATCGTGCCGATGGGTCCGGCCTGGCTGATGGTATAGCCCGAGCTTAAGAAGAGACCGGTCCCGATGACCCCGCCCAGGGAGATCATCTGAATATGCCGGGCTTCCATCTTCCGCTCGAGGTGGTCGACTTTTTCTTGTTGAGCCATAAAAATACCTCTTCAAAACAGATTGGTTTTTTATTAAAATAAACAGTAACATGATAACACATGATGGAGGAAAAACGATGGCAGATTTACCAACCCTTCTGGCCCAAGGCCCGGTGACTTTGGACGGGTCCATGTCCACGCCGCTTGAAGCCTGGGGCGAAGACACCAATTCCGACCTCTGGACGGCCAAGGCCCTCGCGGATAACCCAGACCTGGTCTACCGGGTCCACCAGGAGTACTTCAAGGCCGGCGCCCGGGTCACGATCACCGACAGCTACCAGGCCAGCCTGCCGGCCTTCATGAAGCACGGATTAAGTGAGGACGCGGCTCGAGCCTTAATCAGAGAGTCAGCTGCCGTGGCCATTAAGGCCAGAGACGACTTTGAAAAAGCGACCGGCATCCACAACTTCGTGGCTGGTTCAGTTGGCCCTTACGGGGCCTACCTGGCTGACGGCAGTGAATACCGGGGCGACTATGCTTTAAGCCATGAAGAATACGTGGACTTTCACGCCCCGCGGATTAAAGAATTAGTTGCCGGCGGGGTGGACTGCCTGGCGGTTGAGACTCAGCCTAAGCTGAGCGAAGTCAGAGCTATTCTGGACTACCTCAAGGCCAAGTACCCGGACCTGCCGGTTTACGTCAGCTTTTCCTTAAAGGATCCGGCTAGTATCAGCGAGGGCCTGCCTTTAACTAAAGCGGTCGAGGAAGTCAGCGCCTATGCCCAGGTCTTCGCGGCCGGGGCCAACTGCTTCAAGCTGGCCTGGACTGTCGATGTGGTGAAAAATCTCCGCGCTTCTAAATTGCCAATCGTCGTTTACCCTAATTCCGGGGCCGAATACGATCCTTCTGTTAAAAAGTGGGTCTACCCCCCAGAAGCCGCGGACTTTGGCCAGGCGGGGGCTGCCTGGCTGGCGGCCGGGGCAAAACTGGTCGGGGGCTGCTGCACGACGATGCCGGAAGATATCGCCGGACTTGCCGCCGCGGTCAAAAAGGGTTATACTGCTTTTTAAAATATTTCTAATCTTAGATTAATAAGCTTCTTGAGCAGAGAAAGCAGGTTAAACAATGGCAGTTGAACGAGTAAAAGATTTTTTCAAAGATACTGACGTTAACGTAATTGAACTTCCTGAGTCTTCAGCCACCGTGGCCTTGGCCGCCCAGGCTCTGGACACCGAGCCGGACCAGATCGCCAAGACCCTGTCCTTTTTGGTCGACGATGCCCCGATCCTAGTCGTTATGGCGGGGGAAGCCAGGACTGACAACCACAAGTACAAGGCCACCTTCCACAAGAAGGCCAAGATGATTCCTTTTGACCAGGTGGAAGACTATATCGGCCATGCCCCAGGCGGGGTTTGCCCCTTTGCCGTCAAGCCGGGCGTCAAGGTCTATTTAGACGAGTCCCTCAAGCGCCACACTGAGGTCTACCCGGCAGCTGGCTCAAGCAACAGCGCTGTCCGCTTGACCATCCCGGCTCTGGAAAAATACTCTGACTATACGGCCTGGGTGGACGTGACCAAGACAGCTTAAGCAAAATAAAGAGAAACAAAAAACGCGAACCGGCTGGTTTGCGTTCTCTGTGATGTGAAAAATTACACTGATAACAATAACAATTTGCCACAGATAAAGTTCAGCGTTTGGTGTTACGCTCAACCTAATCGTAATTTTCTCATCCTAATGATAATACTTTCATTTTATTTCGTAAAGTACTAAGGGTGCTTTTTTTAAAAATACTTGGAAAATAGGGGGACTTTTGAGGGAAAAACAATGGCAGATTTAAGCAAGTTGCGGGAGCAAATCGACCAGACCAAGCGGCTGGAAGAGGACTTTTAACCGGCAAAAATGGTAAAATAGGCTCTTAGGTATTGTTGGTAGATTAGGAGCCGAGAAAACGATGGATTTAGGGTTAAGAGTCAAGAAGATCAATGATTTGATGGCCAAAAGGGGCAACTATGAGCTCAAGAAATTGGGCCTGACCTTTTCACAGTTTCACTGCCTGGTTTATCTGGAGAAATGCGCGGGCCAGCAGGCGCCTTTAAAGCAGCTGGAAAACCACTTTGAAGTGGCCCAGGCCACCATGGCCGGGATTGTCGGCCGCCTGGAAGGCAAGGGCTATGTCAGAAGCCACCTGGCGGAAAGCGACAAGCGGGTGAAGATCGTCTGCCTGACGGATGAGGGCCGGCAGATTTGCGTCAGCGCTAAAAAGGGGATGCACAAGCTGCAGGAAAAGGTGGAGCAGCTCTACAGCCGGCAAGAACTAAGCCAGATGGAAAAGTACCTGGACCGTTTGTATGAGCTTTTGGCTGAGGAAAATCGGGAAGCATGCGAGGAAAAAGATGACCAATAAGAAAATATTGCTGCTGTCGACTGGAGGGACGATCGCGTCCGTGGCTTCAGAAGAAGGCTTGATCCCGGGCCAGTCCGGGGCGGAATTGCTCCATACCCTGGGCGGCCTGCCTTATGAAGTCGAGGTCAAGGACATTTTGTCTTTGGACTCTTCCAACATCCAGCCGGAAGAGTGGGCTTTTATCGCCGAACAGATTTATAAATTGCGCCGGGGCTTTGACGGTATCGTCGTCTCCCACGGGACTGACACCATGGCTTACACGGCGTCTATGCTCACCTTTATGTTGCAGGGAATTGACCTGCCCGTTGTTTTAACCGGGAGCCAGGTGCCCATGCAGGCCATCTTAAGCGATGCTCCAGATAACCTCCGGGTTGCCTTTGCCGCGGCCGCAACCTGCAAGCCAGGGATCTATATCGCTTTTAACCGGCAGATCATGCGGGGCTGCCGCTGCGTTAAGATCCGGACGACCGGTTTTGACGCCTTCAAGAGCATCAACGTTGACCCGGTGGCTATGGTGACTTCAGACGGCATTGACATCAAGCACAAAGACTTTGAATACGTGCCAAGCGAGCACGCCATCTGCACTTTGAACACCAAGGTGGAGACCCAGGTGGCCATGATCAAGCTTTTCCCAGGCTTTGACCCGGCGGTTTTGTCCGCCATGGTCGACAGCGGGGTCAGGGGGATCGTCATCGAAGCCTATGGCCTTGGCGGCATGAACTACATGCGGCGGAACATGGTTAAGGCGATCGGGGAGATCATCAAGCGGGGAGTCCCCGTGGTGGCCTGCAGCCAGTGTTTGTATGAACGAACTGACTTGACCAAGTATGAGGTTGGCCGGGCGGCTATGCTGGAAGGGGCGATCAGCGGCCGGGACATGACCAGTGAAAGTGCTGTAACCAAGCTGATGTGGGCCCTGGGCCAGGGGATGGGCCTGGAGGACGTCCGGGCCTTTTTCAACAAGGATATTGCCGGTGAGGTAACCATCACCGATTAAGCTGCGGTAAGGCAGCTTTTTTATTTTTTCTTTCCATTTTCTTTTTCATTTTTGTTTTCTTTTTGCTCCTAAAAACGCTATCATGGTGGTAGAAAAATGATGAGCAAGGAGGAAAAATGATGATCAAACTGATTGCCAGCGACTTAGATGAGACCTTGCTGGGGCCGGGCAGCCGGGTAGTAGAGGAAAATCTGTGGGCTATTAAAAAATGCCAGGAACTGGGCATCAAATTCGTGCCCGCTACAGGGCGCGGCTTTTACTCTTTAAGGCAGACGCTAGAAGAACTGGGCCAGGCGGACCAGGCCGGCCAGTACACGATTTGTTACAACGGCGGGGCGGTTTTTGAGAACAAGGGGCCGCGCCTGATCTCCTTTACCGGGATGGACGGGGACCTGGTTGAGGAAATCTTCAAACGGGGGCAGGAATTAGGTCTGGGGATGCATATCTACACTGAGGACCAGGTTTACGGCTACCAACTTACGCAAGAAGAGATCGATTTTTGCCAAGGCCGGGCCGACTTCGCGGCTTTGCCAGGCGGGGACTTAACGGCCTTGCGGGCCAGCGGAGCCCGTTTTGCCAAGATTCTTTACGTCGATACTGATTTTCCCCGCTTGAAAAAATTGCGGAAGGACCTGGCAGATTTTGAAAAAGTCAGTGAGATGAGCTTTTCATCCAACCGCTACCTGGAATTCAACCCGCCCAAGGTGAACAAGGGGACAGGCCTAAAGAAACTGTGCCAGGAGCTGGGCTATCAGCTGGATGAGACCATGGCGATCGGGGACAGCTTCAATGACCTGGCCATGATCAAGGCAGCCGGCACCGGCGTCGGGGTGGCCAATGTCAGCCCGGAAATGCGGGCTGACTGCGATAAGATTACGGAGAAGACCTTTGACCAGGGGGCGGTGGCGGAAGCGATCGGCCGCTGGGTTTTGCCAGATTATGAGTAAGAAAAAACTTGTTAATTTTTCCCTTAGAATGATATAATTGATTCGCTAATTTATATAAGTACTAAATTATGTTTGGGAGTATCCTATGCCAAAGCGAATTAATCTGCCAGACGGCCAGCAGGCTGTCGAATCTACTAAGGGCTTCTTCGGGGAGTTCAAGGCCTTCATCTCTAAGGGCAACGTGATGGATATGGCCGTCGGTATCATCATCGGCGGTGCCTTCACCACCATCGTCAAGTCCCTGGTCAGCGACATCATCAGTCCGCTTTTAGGGGTGGTCGGTGGGATGAATTTTGACCAGTTCTCACTGAAATTTGCCGGGGTGACCCTGGCATATGGGAAGTTCTTGACCGCGGTCATCAACTTCTTGATGATGGCCTTTGTCCTGTTTTTGATCGTCAAGGCCTTCAACCGGTCCGGGTCCTTGATCAAGAAGGAAGAAGAGGTTGAAGAAGAAGCAACGACCAAGGTCTGCCCTTACTGCAAGAGCGAGATCGACATCGAAGCCAGCCGCTGCCCGATGTGTACGTCACAATTGGAAGAAAAAATGGCTGAACAATAAAATAGCAGGCAAAAGAAAACGAAGCTGCTCTACTTGAGCAACTTCGTTTTTTGTTTATGCAATTAAAGCGATGACTTACTTAAAGCTTGTGGTCCTTGATCATCTTGGCTTGCAGGTCAGCCAGGGCAGGAGTCAGGTAGACCGGGTAGCGGTCCGGGTTAAGCAGTCTTTGGGTTTCTTCTGGCAGTTCAGCCAGCTTTTCGTACATGTGCTTTTGGATCTTGAAGGTGTCGGTTTCGATGGACTTGGCCTTTGGGCCGACAACGACCTGGGTCAAGAGGACGGCATCGAAGTCCTTCAAGTTGGCTTCAGTTTCAGTCATCATCGGGTCCATGTTAATGCCGACGAATTCTTCTGGCAAGCTTTCATCAGCCAGGGCGATGACGTCCGCGAAGGCATTCTTGGTCCCCTTGTGGTAGAGGCGGTAAGCCTTCTTTTCACCAGGCAGGGTGACCTTTTCCTTGGAGTTGGACAGCTTGATCTTTGGCTGCCATTCCCCGTCGCCAATCTTCAAAGCGGCCAGCTTGAAGACCCCGCTCAGAACCGGTGAGCTGGAGCTGGTGATCAATTGTTCACCAACGCCGAAGCTGTCAAGCGGCGCGCCTTCTTGGAGAAGGGAGTGGATGACGTTTTCGTTCAAGGCATTGGAAGCAGTGATGGTTGCTTCCGGGAAGCCGGCGTCGTCCATCATCTTGCGGGCCTTGCGGGACAATTTGGCGATGTCGCCGGAGTCGATCCGGATGCCGAACTTCTTGTGGCCCTTGGTGCGGAGCTCCTCGAAGACTTTGATAGCGTTAGGCACGCCGCTAGTTAAGACATCGTAAGTGTCGACCAAAAGCAGGGCGTTGTCCGGGTAGACTTCCGCCCACTTTTCAAAGGCTTCGAGTTCGGTTGGGTAGCTTTGAACCCAGGCGTGGGCCATGGTGCCGGCAACCGGGATGTTGTACTTGGCTGCTGACAAGACGTTGCTGGTTGACCCGCAGCCGCCGATAACGGCAGCTCTGGCGCCCAGAACGGAAGCGTCCGGACCTTGGGCCCGGCGGGCACCAAATTCCATGACTGGCCGGCCAGCCGCGGCCAGGTTGATCCGGCGGGACTTGGTGGCGATCAAGGACTGGTGGTTGATTAGGTTAAGGACGAAGGTCTCCAGCAATTGACATTGAATCAAAGGCCCCTTGACCGTCAGGATTGGCACCCGCGGGAAGACCGGGGTGCCTTCTGGAATCGCGTATACGACGCAGTCGAAGGTCATGGTTTCCAGGTAGGAAATGAATTCAGCGCTGAAGAGCTTGAGGGACTTCAGGTAGTCGATGTCTTCCTTGGTGTAGTGGAAGCCCCGCAGCTGTTCAACGACTTGTTCCAGGCCGGCGGAGACGACGAAGCTGCCGTTGTCTGGAACAGTCCGGTAAAAGACGTCGAAGACGGCTTCGGTATCTCTTGGCAGGGTTTCAAAGTAGCCGTTAGCCATTGAGAATTCGTACAGGTCGGTAATTAACGCGTGTGATAAAGACATAGTGTAAAAATCTGCTTTCTCAAAAATATAACTGTTAAAAGTAAAAATAAAAACTTAAACGGTAAAGGTTAGTCGACGACTTCAGCGCCCAGGCAGGACTTGAAGTGGTTCAGTGCCCATTCCTGTCCCGCGTCGTTTAAAGCGGCAACTGCCTTTTCGTGCACCGTGATGTCGTAGCCATGGTTGTAGGCGTCCATGGCGGTGTGCAGGACGCAGATGTCCGTGCAGACCCCGGCCAGGTGAACCCGGCTGACCTTGCGTTCACGCAAGAAGAGGTCCAGGCCGGTAGCGCAGAAGGCAGAGTAGCGTGACTTGTCCAAGACAAGGACGTGCTCGTCGTCTTGATGTTTATTATACCAAGTTTGCAGGGGTCCGTAGAACTCCCGGCCCCAAGTATTTGGCAGGTTGTGGGGCGGGAAGAGCTTGGTTTCCGGGTGGTAGGGGTTGCCTTTAAAGTGCTTGTCGGTTGGCAGGATAACCCACTTGCCGGCGGCCAAAAACTGGTCGGCCAAGCTGACAATCTGGCCAGCCAAGGCCTGGGCAGGTGCCCCGCAGGTCAGAGCGCCTTTGTCATCTACGAAGTCATTGGTATAGTCAATGATCAAGAGTGCTTCATTTTCCATCTTTTTCTTCCTCTTTTGTTAAAAGTATAACTTACCTAAAATAGGATAAAAACAAAAAGTAAAATAAACTTTTACTCGCTTGACGTAAACTTTACTCCAGAAAAGATTAATTTGCAAGTTTTTCAGACAAAGAAGGTAAATTAAGCGTTTTTTTACCAACAAAAACGGAACTTTCTTTATAAAAGATCCGGCAAGATCTATAATTAGGGGTGGAAAGTAGGAATAATTATTGACAAAGAAAGAGTGTAAAAAATGAAGAAGAACAGGAAAAATTTGGCCCTGCTTCTGCTGGCGGCCAGCTTGCTTGCCGGTTGCGCGGGTCAAAGCAATAGTCAGTCCAGTCAATCCAGCCAGGCTAAGAGCGAGAAGAAGGCGGAAAGTAAGGCCAGCTCTAAGTCGGCGGCTAAATCCGCGGCCAGTTCTGCCGTTAGTTCGACAAAATCCTCCTCAAGCCAGGCCAGCTCTAAGTCCGCGGCTTCCAGCAGCCAAAGGGCAGATGCAAACCGGATGGGGACTTTAACTAGTCAATTAAGGGTCAAGCTGCCGGGGATGCTTTTGCCGGCGACTGACGGCTTAGGCCAGGGCAGCAGCAACTTGAATATCCGCTACACCAGCTCAAGCAGCCAGAATGTTGTTTACTACAGCGTCGGAAATAGCCCGCTGGCCTTAAATGACAGCCGGATTGCCAGTGAAAAGCCATATGCCGTTTTAACGGAAAAAAAGAATGTGGCTGACGCCAGCAGCTTGATTAATTACCAAGAGCCCAAGACCGGTCTGCCAGCGGTTAAGATTGCCAGCAATGTGACTGGGACAGAAGAAGGGGCGGCTGGGTCGACTTATCTGCAGTTCAACCAGGGCCAGTGGTCCTTTGTTGTCCGGGCAAGCAATGTCCAGGGGCAAAAGCCGCTGCCAACGGCGCAAAAGCTGCTGGCTCTCTACCAGCAATATGGTCTGCCGGATACGGCGGCAAAGTCCAGCGTGCAGGTTGATGTTGGCGAAAGCCTGGGTTCTTTGAACACGGTGATCACCTGGGCCAAAGGGTCCAGCGTTTATCAGCTTAAGGCCCACAGTACGGAGACCGCCTTTAAGATGCTCAAGAGCCTTAGCTAAAGCTGAGAATAAGGTAATCAATCGCGGCCCAGAGGATAAAGCCGGCGAAGATTGCCAAATAGAAGTAGGCCTTGCGGACCTTGTGGTGAAAGACCAGCATGCCCAGGCCGGACCCGACAGGGGCCAGCAGGCCGCAGGTAAGCAGCAGCCGTTCGGGGATGCGCCAGGCGTGCATCCGGGCTTTAGCCTTGTCGATGCCATAGAGGGCAAAGGCGATTAAGTTGATAAGCAGCAGGCTGCTTTGCCAAAAGTTGTTCATGTTGTCTCCTGGTTATTTCCTAGTTAGTTTTAAAGAATTACAGGCCACCCTGCTCAGGCAGGGTGGTTTTTTGCAAAAAAGAAAAGCAAGGCAGTTTTAGCCTTGCTTGTTGATAGCCTTTCTCCAGAGGATATTGCTCTGCGTTTCCTTAAGGCAATAGAGTTTTGGCGGCCGTCCGCTCTTGTGGTAATTCTTCTGCACGCCCAGCTCGGTAAAGAGGGAACCGTGGGTCTTGCGGAAGTTGGAGTTGTCGATCTCATCGACTGTGGTCTGGAAGAAGGGGGCGTAGACCTCGCGGGCTTCGCGGAGGGTGAATTCGGGGCCAAGGATCTGCAGGATGCTGGGCTGGTAGTCCAGTTTGTTGCGGATGCGCTGGATGGCCACGGCGATGATTTCGTCATGGTCAAAGGCCAGGGCGTGGGATTTTTCCGCTAATTCAAAGGTCAGGTCCTTGTCAGCGGAAAAAAGCTCATACTTGTGGCCTAAGTTTTCAAAGGCGAACCAGGCAACATCGCTGGCTCCGTAGCCGGGCCGCAGGTTTGGCATGGCGGGCAGGTAGGTCATGTAGGTTAGGGCCAGGGCCCGCTCGCCGGGCGTCCGGTGGGGGGAGGTAAAGGTGGCCAGCTGCTCGGTGGAAGATTCCGGAAGGTCAAGGCCGATTTTTTCTTTGATCAAGCGCACGGCAGCCTGGTCGGCACTTTCGTTTTCCCGAAGGAGGGTTTCCGGCAGGGCCCAGCGGTCCGCGAAAGGTTCGTCCTTGCGCTTGACTAAAAGCAGCTGAACCCGGTGGGTTTCCTTGTTAAAGCTCCAGATCAGGTTGGTGATGGTGATCAAGGGGCGTTCGACTATCTTTTCTAATTCAGGCATCAAAACGTCTCCTTTCAGTTTTATTACTATTATATCATTGCCGGGAGGATTAGCTGGATGTGGAAGAGGAATGAAAAAACGGGAGAATTTTTGAAAGAATAATCAATTTTCCTCTGCCACTAATTACAAACAGTGCTAGTGTAATGTCATACTGATATTTAAAACATGCACAATCAGAACTATAACTGCTGATATAGAGCCGCATGCGTAGTATCCGTGCCAATATTATTAAGATATCGTCATGACATTACACTAGAATGTAAGCGAAAAAACATTGTTTGATTTTTCGTTTACAGGAGCATAATACTAGTGGCGAAAAACGTGTTTGATGTGTTTGATTATATGTAAGAGTTAACAGATAGGTACTAAGCCGAATTAGCCTAGGGAAATTCGGAACTTTTCTATAGGTTAGAGCCCAAATTTCCGTTACACTTTAGAAACGTATGTTTGGAAAAACGTAGGAATACGTGCTAAAATATTCCTCGAAAAAAGATTGAGACGATATGGTTATGAAAGGCGGTGAAATTAAATGGCGGAACAGATAGAAGAAGTACCGGCGGAATTAATTCAGACAAGAGTCTATGAATTACATCCCAACAAGACTATGAGAAGAGTTTTGGATAAAGCTTGTGACTATCGCCGCTATTGCTGGA